>JBDTEF010000384.1:0-7935 GCA_039922615.1 Ginsengibacter sp. | reverse complement strand
TCTAAATTTTAATAAATTCAACGCGCCTGTTGTTAGCTTTGCCTTCCGCCGTAGTATTATTGGTAAGCGGTTGTTTTTCACCCATGCCATCAGTATCAATCCTGCTTTCAGCAATGCCGAATTCCTTTGCCAGCGCAGCTTTTACAGAGGCAGATCTTTTTTTGGATAATTCAAGGTTAGCCTGGTCTTCACCATCGCTATCAGTGTGACCGAGAATTTTAACCCTCACCGCTTCATTCTCTTTTAATACACCTGCAATTTCTTTTAATACACCAAAAGATTCAGGTTTTATTTTATCTGAATTCACATCAAATAAAATTCCGGAGGTGACAAATTTACCTTCTGTCATCAATTTATTGCGAGTGTCAGGGGCACCTACAGCCAGTTTTATATTTCCAAGAAGATATTGATCATTTTCACGGTGCATATCATTTCCTAATTCAAACATTAGCAAGTTAAATTCTTTACCTGACACCAATCCTTTTGGTAAATCAAAAACTTTATCTTCATTCACATACATTCTTATCCGCTGTTTCTGACGCCAAATCGACACCCTTACTTTGGTTCTTCCATTTTGTGAATTAAATTTGGTCGTTTCTAACGTATTGTCAATCACTGCAACTCCATTATCAAAAGAATTGATTTTTGCAGTTCCACCATTATTACCTGCATTGTGAGGATGCAAATTCATTTGTACTCCACTTCTATTACCTTTCTGAACAAAACCATATTCAAAGGCTTGGTTGGACGCACCTCCGGTTAATAATAACACAGAGAAATCCGCAGAATAAAAACTAAAATCCTCATTACAGATTAAATCAAATTCACATGTAAAATTTTCAGGCAAGCTGTTAATAAATTCAGGGATAAATCTTGCTTTTTTATTAATTTTTAACCATTTCCCTTCTTCTCCGACAACTTGTACTAAATCTCCAGCGCCATTTGTATTCCATTTGTCCGGAAAATCACCAAGTGCATCCTGGGAAAAATCTTCGTAGGCCAATATTTTTTCGCCAGGAACAAAATCAAATTTTGAATAAGTAGAAAGACTTGGTTTTTTTCCTGTGTTTACTGTGGATACAGCGTCATCTCCTGGCTCTTCCTCTGTCTCTCTTTTTGGACTCTGATCATTAGGTTTATTTTTATCTTTCTTTTTAGTTCCGGCATCATCAATCGGCCTGGATGCTGCATTAGATGCTTTTTCAGAAATTTTTTCAGAAATTTTATCTTCCGTCTTTTGTTTCGTTTTATCTAATATCTTTTTAAAAATCTGGGCCTGCAGGCAAAATGAGGATAGCATAAAAAATGCAGTGAATAAATATTTCATGGTTTAAGATTTAGTAAATTCAAATATATAGTAAATTTTTTAAATTTACTAAGGTCGAAGCAATCTCTCAGTGGTAATTCCTTAGGAAGAATCTCATATTTTTTATAAAATCAAACAATTGCATTCGTAAAAAAGTTGCACTCATTCAATAATATTAGATCATTTTTTTATCAGAATACTTTCCCAACAGGCACATAAAAATTTTCATCCAAAAGAAATGTAATCTGGACTCCTGATAAAATCGCTTGAATAAAATTGATTGCAGGAATAGGTTAATGATTTTCTTGTACACTTTAAATAACAGTAAAATTAAATAGGGATTCACCTGCAGAGAATAAATGTAGATTGACGGATTTCTATGTACGTTTGTTTTTAAAAATACCTGGCATTTGCAACATTCAGTTGATACGTGCGAACAAGCAGAATGCTCTTTATTTTTCGAAATTATTTAAGTAGGTTACTATTCGGAAAAAGTTTTTCATAGAATTTATTTGTATAAGAATATCCAAAAAATATTTAATTTAGTTTAGTTATTTGTACAAAATACTATTAGCTATTATCAAAAAATTGAGAAAATATTTTCAAAAACGTCTTTTCTTTTAGTATCCAAATAATTCCACAGGCTCATCAGGAATTAGTAAAAATAAATAAGTTGTTCATTCATTTTGCTTAAAAAAAATCTCTATACAATTTGCCTGGTATTTAGTGTTTTGTTTAGCAGGGCACAGCTTTCGCGCAGCCTGGTACTGACAACAATCAATGAAGAAAATGGCCTAAGCGATAATCATGTAACATGCGTCTTAAAAGACAAAGAAGGATTTGTTTGGGTGGGTACAGAGGATGGTCTAAATCAATTGGATGGATCATCAATAAAAATTTTTAAACATGATCCCTCTGACCTATTTAGCATCAGCAATAATTATATAAATGCCGTCAAAGAAGATGTGGATGGTAATGTATGGATAGCAACTTCTCTTGGGCTAAACTGTTATGATAAAAAAACAAAACATTTTTCCCGTTCTACAATGGCAGGCAGCCCATATGGTACATCGGAAATTATTTCGTCTATAGATATAGATGGCAATTTCATCTGGTGCGGTACAGATGGCGGTCTCATCCAATTTAACCGCAATAATCACAAAAGTATATTTTACGAATGTGGAAAAGAGGAGCCATTGATCAATCGCAGGTACTGCAACAAAACAAACTATTTATTGCTGGATGAAAATAGCATTTGCTGGCTTTGCACCAGCCAGGGCCTTTGGTCATTTGATACTAAAAAAAACCTTTTCAAAAAACAGATTTCGGCTGAAAATGATGCGCATTACAATGCCTATTTTTTAACGCTTTTAAATGGCCGGGACAATAAATTATGGGTCGGCACCTGGCAAACCGGGTTAAAATTATTTGATAAAAAAACAGGTAAGGTTATCAGTTATACAGGCCCAGGTGTACCATCGTCCATTTTCAGTATTGTAAAAGTTGAGCAACCTGGCCATAATGATGTTCTTTGGTTGAATGGAAATTTAATTGCTTTTAATCCGTCAACATCATCTTTTTTTCAATACCAAAAGCCACTATTATTACCAGCATATCCTACTGTAAAAGGCAATTACGTTTCAGAAGATAATTGGATATGGATTTTTACTGATGATGGGTTGTATGTTTATAATCCCAATCGCCAGGTATTTGATACACATGTTTTCAAATCTGCCATCACTTCGCAGGATGTTGTGATGAATACCTTAGGCAAGAATACTCTTATAGGTGGAGAGGGAAATAATATTTTGATGGAATATGATAGCGCACAAAATGTAGCACACAATTACAGCAATTTATTATTTAAAAGCCGCCCCACTAAAAAACAGGCCACTGCTGCTTTATCATTGTGGAAAGAAAGCGATACCAAATGGTGGATGGGTACTTCAGAAGGGCTTGTACACATTGATCTTGCTGCCAATAATACAACCTGGTATTACCATAAAAATAATGACAGTACTTCGTTGCCGAGGAATTTTATAAACAATATTTTTATAGACAGTAAAAGAATAATTTGGATTTTTCCATGGCGTGAGGGAATATGGCAATTAGATGCCGAATCAGGCAAAGCAAAAAAAGTATTCGATGGATTTTCCATTCGAAATGGTATTAGGAAGAAACTGGTAATTGCCGACGCTGCGGAAGACGAACAGGGAAATCTCTGGCTTTGTGATTTAGATGAGGGAATAATCTTTTATAATCGAGCTAAACATTTATTCAGCCAGCCTTTCAACAAAAAGATTGGTGGCGGTTTACATACTGGAAAGATCAATAAATTAAACGGATTCTTCTACACAGTTGCCAATAATTTTATTGTGAAATGGAAGGATAGTTCTGATTGTGAGGTGATTCATTTTCCACCGGAGATGGAAAAAGAAGTGTATGATTTTGTCGCCGATCAGGATGGCAATTGGTGGTTTACTACAAAAAACGGGTTACTTTTTTTTAACGAAAAAAACCAAATTTTTAAACGATTTACTACTGCCGATGGATTATACAGTAATGACTTAAATGCAACGCTGTACTGCACTCCGGCAGATCATATTATTATCGGTGCTGCTGAATACCTGACTTCTTTTAATCCTTCCAAACTATCGGGGAATTTGCAGGGACAACCTCAGCTTTTGCTGACAAAATTTACGGCCAACAGTATTCCTGTAAAATATACAATTGGCCATATTGCCGACCTGGATGATAATGATAATAATATTGACCTTGAGTGGGCATTGCCTGATTATAATTCACCATTTCATAATCGCTATTATTGTCAATTACAAAACATTGATAGCAGCTGGAGATTTGTGGGCAATAAAGGCCAGGTGCAATACGCAAATTTAGCGCCGGGGAAATACAATATTCTTTTAAAGGCAACAAGTGCAAACGGCGATTTGATGAATGATAATATCAATATTTTTTTTATTATTCATCCTCCATTTTGGCGGACAATTTGGTTTATCCTTTTAATAATTATTTTCATATTCATTTTGATTTACGGGCTCTTTAAAAGAAGGCTTTCAGTTGTCAGGAAAAAGATTGAATTGCGCCAGCAAATGAGTGAGCTTGAAATGAAAGCACTTAGGGCGCAGATGAACCCGCATTTTATTTTTAATAGTCTCAATAGTATCCAGGAATGTATCGTTACAAAAAACACAGATTCTGCATACAAATATCTTTCTCAATTTTCAAAACTGGTTCGGCGCATTTTAGAAAATTCAGGAAAAGAAACTGTTCCATTAAAAGAAGAACAGGAGCTAATGCAATGGTACATTACACTAGAGCAATTAAGATTTACGGATGAATTTAAATTCAACATAAAAAATAATTGTAGCAATCCAATGATTGAAATTCCATCAATGCTGATTCAGCCATTTGTAGAAAATGCGTTATGGCATGGACTGATTAGTAAAAAGGGAGAAAAAAATCTCGATCTCATTTTTGATGATGATAAAAATGGTATTGTAATACAAATAATTGACAATGGTATAGGGCGAAAAGCTGCTTCTGCTGCAGCAAAAAAAACGGACCGCCAAAGTTTAGGAATGTCTATCACAAAAGAGAGACTTCAAAATTATTCTTACGCTTCTTCCATTGAAATAATTGATTTATACAATGAAGATTCCGTACCGTGCGGCACAAAAGTTATCATACATTTACCTTATAATTAAATTATGCTACGGGCAATTATTATTGACGATGAGCCGAAAGGACGAAGTATTTTAAAACAGTTAATTGTTTTACATGCCCCGGAATTAAATATCATCGGCATTGCGGAAAATGCTGATGAAGGCCTGCATTTAATTGACACCTGCAAACCCGATGTCGTATTCCTTGATATTGAAATGCCAGGAAAAAGCGGCTTTGATTTACTACGTGAATTGAAGAATATTGATTTTAAAATAATATTCGTTTCCGCACACAATCACTACTCTTTAAAGGCAATAAAATTCCATGCATTCGATTATTTATTGAAACCTATAGATGTGGATGAATTGAAGCAAACAATTGAAAAATTACTTCATTATTCCAATTTAAATACCCATGAACAGGTGGTTGAAATGATATCTGCATCTCAACAGAAAAATAATGATTTCAGTAAAATCGCTATTCCGTCAACAACCTCAATTGACCTCATCAATATTGAGGATATTTTGTACTGCGAAGCCAGCGGAAATAATACACTTGTTTATTTAAGCAATAATAAAAAGATAGTTGCAACAAAGACTTTAAAAGAATATGAAGAACTTTTAAACTGCCATCTTTTTTTCCGCATCCATCATGCCTATTTGGTGAACATGAAACACATTGCCAAATACATTAAAGGCGAAGGAGGAAGTATAATCCTTAGCAACAATACAGAACTGGAAGTAAGTCGTCGAAAAAAACAAGAGTTTCTAAACTCACTACATCGATAAAAGTAAAAACTCAGTCAAACCAACAAGGTTTTAATTCAGCCTGATTTTGAGAAATACATTTGGAAAAACGCTACAGGATGTTTTTACTGCCAATGTATTTTTGAAAAAGGTTGCCTTCCGTAAAGAAAATCGGGCGTGGCAATACTCACCGGAATATTGGCAATTTGAAATTCTCTTAAATAAACCTACTTCGTTTTGCATATTTATATTTAATCTATAGGTGAATATTCGAATTAACCAAATAAACCGGTTAATTTAAATCAGTGTGGTGTTTACTTTTTCAATTCTTTTCTCTAAAATAAAATCGAAAAAAACATTAGTTATTTGGATTGGAAAACACTACCGCGAAGCGGTTGAATGTGGATAGCCGCGGGTTTCAACCCGTGGTGGAAGTTGAAGATCAAAACGCCAACCCTGAAAGGGTTGAATATTAAAACATTGTATAAACGATATTGGTTTTCACCCAAATCATTCAAATTATTGGTATTTATTTCCCTCGGATCAGGTATGATTTATAGCTAAAATCTTAGCAGCAATTATATTCATCCCCATTCGGGGTTGCGGATGATTTCGCACCATTTTACCACGGGTTGTAACCCATGGCTATCCAAATTAAACCCCTTTCAGGGGTTATCTTTCCAGTGCCATTTCCTTAAATCTGATTGTCAACTTTATCAAACCAATGTTTAAATTTAATAGATAACCAGACTTTAGTAATACCATCTAATATTTACTATTTACATTCAGTATAAAACCAATTTTATATCAATAGGCAATAGAATTAGTACATCGATTTGGTTTTCAATCCGCGACCATTTGATATGCATTCTTACAATTCCTGCCATTTATTTCTAAAAACTACCACATATTCATTTCTCCACGAAATGCAGGCAGCCATTTATTTATTTTGAAGATGAATAAGGCAGATTTAGAATTTAACAGGAAAGTGCAGCAGGTTACACTAAGGCACCAATTGCCACTCAACACCGAGATACATTATGAATTGTTGAACAATAAGGGCATGACTGTTTTAAGCAAAACTGTCATGAATTTTTTGGCTGTTTCCTATCCAGAAAAATTTGAAGTCAGTCATTTATCCCCGGGAGAGTATATGCTCATTGTGAGCACACATTCACCGAATAAAGTCATAGAAAAAATTAGTATCCAATTATAATCTCAATAAATAATCATGAAAAAATTGCTCATTCTTTTGATATCAGTTTCGCTGATAACCTTCACAGCAAACGCCCAGGTATTTAAAAAATTGGGCGATAAAATAAAAGACAAAGCCTCACAAAGAATCAATCAGAAAACTGACCAGGCGATAGACAATGGATTGGATAAAACAGAAGATGGAATAAACAGTGAAGGGAAAAGTACAAATTCAAAAGCCAACACGGCGAATAGTACCGCAAGAAATTCATCATCACAACTACCAACACAAAGCAATTCAAAATCAGATACAAGTTCACCGCTTTCACCAGCAATTTCCAGGGTCTATCAGAATTATGATTTCGTTCCCGGAGAGAAGATAATGTTCGATGATAATTTTACAACTGATGCTGATGGCGAGTTTCCCGCTCACTGGGAACTGCAAGGAGGGCAAGCTGTCATAAACCAATATTATGGAAAACCCACATTACTAATTACAGATGGCAACGCCGGATGGGTAACACCGCGTATGAAAACGAAAAGATATCTCAATAAGGAATGGACACTTGAATTTGATACTTATCGTAACCCCCAGGCCTACCCGATTAAAATTTATCTGCAGGATGATGCGCAAAACGACCTCGGACATATAACTATAAATAATGCTAACATTACTGTCACTTTCGTAGATGCTAATGGTGGAGAAAAATTTCTTACCGGCAATTATCCTGAGGATTTAAGAGAAGAAAATTTTTTCAATAAATGGCACCACATCGCTATCGCTTGTAAAAACAAACAAGTAAAAGTTTATGTAGATCAGTTGAGGGCAGTAGTAGTTCCCGATATCTATATTGATGTAGCAGCAATTGGTATCGGAGGTATTGGCGCCGCCGATGGTCCTCTTGCATTGACAAATGTTCGTATTGCTGAAGGTGCAGGAATGAATATGCTTGGTAAAAAATTTACTGATACAAAAATCGTTACTCACGGCATCAACTTCGATGT
>JBDTEF010000383.1:0-10920 GCA_039922615.1 Ginsengibacter sp. | reverse complement strand
CCGTTCTCCTTTTATCCATCCATCCCAAAAAAAGCCGGGAACGGGTTTCCATTTCATTAATATCGTAAGTTTTCTTTTCGTATGAAATAAAAGGGAAGTTATCAATGAGTTTTTTTTGCATGAAGATTTACGATTATTGGTAATTTTTTACATTGCCGGAAATTCAGTTTGTTGTTGAACTGTTTTGGCTACCAAAAGTAACAAAGTAAAGGTTGTGTTTATATTGATTGATGACTCCGGAAACTAAAACCCAAATCATTAATTCAAAATATTTTCGTGAAATAAAACTTTCTTCTCCAAATAATAAAGAGATTTTCAAAAATGAAAACCAAAGCTTATAAGGATTTTTTGGACCTCTTATTTCCAGGATGAGCATAATGGAATGCCTTATATATCAGCTTTCAGCGATCTTTTTTCTTCACAATTATTATTGTATGTATGTCTTTTTCCGTACCTGAATTTTGATATTCGACCTTAAATAATTTCAATTCTTCAAATGAATTTTCTAAGAGTTGTGCTTTTAATTTTTTTAAGTTATGGTAATAGAAATAACATCTGTCTCCACTGCTACTAGCCTGGAAGTCGGATTTTTCAGGATCGCCTTCTACAAAACTTATGTAGATAATTCCATTCTCATTTAGTAAATGATTAGCGTCAACAAATAACTTTTCGCTATCTGTTTTTGATAAATAAGGTAAACAAAAACCACAAACAATTGCGTCAAATTTTGTTTGGATCTCCTTGATTTTCCTGATGTCCATTACTTCAAAATTCGCCAGGGGATTATTATTTTTTGCCAAATGAATCATATTTGGTGCAATATCAATTCCAAGTATTTCGAGGTCAGGCCGCTTTGAAAGAAGATATTTTGTTATATTGCCCGGACCACAACCAATTTCTAAAATTTTTGCGTTCGGTTTATTAAGATAGCTACAAAGAAAATCGTAAGTTTCATTGTATAAATCCAGATCCATAAACTTATCCTGGTACAGTGATGCCACCTTGTTCCAGGTTTCGAATGTTTCCTTATATCTGTCCATCATTTACTTGTAATTTAAATTTTCCGTTTTGCTTTTCATGCAAATCTTTTTAATCAGTTGCGGTAGTTCCTGCTAATAGCCTGCTATTTTAATGGTGGCATTATGCCGAACCGGAAAATTGACAGAGTTAGCAATAAAGCATAACTCGTTGGCTTTTTTATGTAGTTCAAGGGCCATTTTTATCATCTGTATTTCTGTCACAGTTACTACTGGATTTAAAGTAACTTCGGTAAAATGTCCATCACCATTTAGCGTCTCTGTGATAATCCCTGTTGCATTATCTACATAATCAATTACGATTACTTTTGCTTCTGCGCATAAATGTAAATACCAAAGCATGTGGCATGATGAAAGTGAGGCCACCAGTAGTTCTTCAGGATTATGTTTTGTTTTATCACCTCTAAATGAAGTATCAGAAGATCCTAAAATATCCGTTTTATTATTGATAATAATTGAATGGCTTCTGTCAAATTCTTTATAGCCGGAAGTGCCTGTTCCATTATTGCCTGTCCATTTTACGGAAAGTGTATAAATATGTTTTGCATTCATAAAAAATTTTTTCCATTAATACGATATTAATTTTCCTGCATCTTAAACTTCGAAATCCTTACTTCCATTTTTTTATTTTTTTTAGTTGGGTTATATGTGCAAGGTGATGATTGCCATGCCAGGCATAAATGCCAATATTTTCATTCAAAATGAATTCCCGTCCCTGTTCAGGATGAATAAATTTTTTGTGTAGATCTTCTTCAGTCAATGAATTTAGCAGGCTTACCCAACGGTTATGTAATCCCTCTAAAACCATAAGACTTGGTTCAATAGGCGCAGTCTTTCCATCAGAGAGCGCTGCCCACCTGTCTTCCAAAAATGGTTTAATCGTAGGTTTTTCTTCCGTGAGTGCCAGCTTGAACCTCGTAAAACTTGTCATGTGACTATCAGCACAGTGATGAACTACCTGCCTGATGGTCCAGCCTCCAGGTCTGTATTGCGTGTCAAGTTGTTCATCCGTCAGATAGGTTACTTCATTTTTTAACCTTGCCGGAAAATCGGAAATTTCTAAAATCCATTTTGATAAAATATCTCTTGTTATTAATTCAGGTTTTTCAAATTTTCCGATCGGATATTTTAATTGTTCTTCTGTCATAATATTGAAATTATAAATGTTGTTTTAGGGCCAATGTACACCCATCCGGATATACGGATTTATATTTTAATTTTTAAAGAAGGCATGAATAATTTGTGTCACCTGCGATCATGTATTTAATCATTTTTTTAAAAAACGAATACAGAGAATTGTAATCCAAGAGCGAAATTGTTTTACTTATTCTCATATTCTTTCACTTGTTTTTTTGTTGCAAGTCCTTTCCAACTTAATTCCAATATTTCAGTTAATAAATTTTTGTCATGGCATTTTGACCACATACAAATGTATGGATAAGCCACATAGTGATCTGGTAAGTGAAAAATTTGCGGGTGGCTATTTAAATAGCTATCCCTGGTTTCAAAGTCAAGCCTGATTGGGATAAATTCTCCGCTTTCATGCAGCCTGCACATGAGTTTATGGCGGACTTTTACAGACGGCGTGCCTTCATGAGAAATACTTTCTTCTGTACCCGGGAAAGTCAATGCAATACTTTTGACTTCGTCAAAGTCAGCATAACTGAATAGTATTGGTTGGCTCTTCATGATAAATCATTCATTTTTATGGTTTCTCGAAGGCAAAAAATTTTTTAGAAAAATACTTTTTAAAAAATCATTCCTATGTTGAAAAAGAAGGAAATCGATTGGTGTTTGCAGTCTTAAATTTTTGCTTTTTAAGTTGTTTCACTAAAAAATACGCGACTATAATATTCGGAACCCAACACAGCCAGGCGACTAATAAATAAGCTTTAATAAATTCATTAAATAATATGGTCAGGATGGGAAGATATATTCTGAGTGTCACTGCTGAAAAACAAGCTGCGTAACTGTAGACCATCATTTGTTGATGAAGATCTATTTGGCCATTTTTGATATCTATGTACGCTTTCAAAGTGGTAATAAACCATATAAAGCCCAGGCAAATAAATCCTAATGAAGCAATGATTCCGCCTGTTGCAAAAAAGGCAATGTAAATAGATGCAAATGCGCTGGATAAAGCAGCAATCACATAAATTTTACCAACGAGTCTGTGCAACTTCAATCTCTTTTTTCTCAGCTTTACACTAAATTGTGTCCAACCTATCAGTAAAGCAATTCCTCCTAATATAATATGGGTGTAAAACCCGGCATTCCAAAGAATACTGGTCAAAATTGCATCACTTTTTGATTGTAACAACCCAAACTTTCGATCAATAAAAAAATAGATAAAAGGATAGAGGCCTACAAATATTGCAAATATGGCAACTATTACACTAAGTGATTTTTTAGTCCTCATTTTGGATTGAATAATCGATAATAATCAGATTGGCTATTAACTCGCTTTGCTTTCCCAAAAATAACAAACATATAGGTGAACTGAATTATATTCAATTATGTTGCAAATAATTTTCTTTCTCCTATACATAAGAAGGCAGCAAGTAGTTGCCCTATTTTAAGACAGGTTGAAGGATTTTGGCAACTATTAATCTCTTGCTCTTCGCCATTCAAATTTGACCTGATCGAACAAGAGATTGAAACCAGTATTGTTCAATTGTTTAGTACAGTGTTTCATTGTATTCTCTGTAATTTTATGCAATCAATTTTACTAAAGTGAAAGCAATCCTCCTCCTCCTGCTATTTTCTTCCTTTAATGCTTTCGCACAGCAAATAAAATTACCTGAACCTGTTTTACTTCCCAATGGATGGAGTTTAACTCCGGTCGGTAAAAGCCTGCAACTTGGCGACCTTCCTTTGAATATTGCTGTATCACCTTCAAAAAAATATATGGCTGTTACCAACAACGGGCAAAGCACTCAGAGCATACAGTTGATTTATGTAAAAAGAGAAATAAGACTGGACAGTATTGACATTCCAAAATCCTGGATGGGTTTAAAATTCAGTGCGGATGAAAAATATTTGTATGCTTCAGGCGGCAATGATAACCTCATTTTAAAATATGCTATTATCAAAAACAAATTGATTTTAAAAGACAGTTTTATCTTGGGAAAAGCATGGCCTGTAAAAATTTCCCCCACAGGTTTTGATGTGGATGATGCGAAACAATTAATGTATGTGGTAACAAAAGAGAACAACAGTCTATACCTGATTGATATGCATTCAAAAAATGTTATTCAGAAAGACAAATTGGGCGCCGAAGCATACACCTGCTTGCTTTCACCGGATAAAAATGAATTATATATTTCTGTTTGGGGAGGTGATAAAGTAAAAGTATTTAATACCATTACTAAAAAATTTACAGATAGTATCGCGGTGGGTGATAATCCAAATGACATGTGCTTAACCAAAAATGGAAAATACCTGTATGTGGCGAATGCCAATGATAACAGCGTTTCTGTGATCAATATTAAAGAGCGAAAATTGATTGAAACATTGAATGCTGCATTGTATCCTGACTCAAGACAAGGGTCTACTACTAACAGCGTTGCTTTAAGTGCGAATGAAAAAGAGTTGTATATCGCTAATGCAGATAATAATTGCCTGGCCGTTTTTGATGTTGAAAAACCAGGCAGTAGTGTTTCAAAAGGTTTTATTCCTGTCGGTTGGTATCCAACCTGTGTGCGCGTGGTGAAAAATAAAATTTTTGTTGCAAATGCCAAGGGCTTTACGTCAATGTCAAATGCACTATTTGATCCATTCACACCAAGTTCAAAAATGGGCTATCAAAAAGGTGATTACACTACCTGGTACATCGGTGGATTATTTAGGGGCACATTAAGCATTATTCCTGTTCCAAAGAAAGGAGCATTAAGCGTTTATTCCCGACAGGTATATAAAAACACTCCATATAATAAAAGCAAAGAGCTTGAATCTGCAGGTGAAAAAAATAATCCTATTCCTACCAAAGTTGGCGATACTTCGCCGATAAAATATGTGTTTTATATCATTAAAGAAAACAGGACTTATGACCAGGTATTGGGCGATATGCCGGAAGGTAATGGTGATACAAGCTTGTGTTTATTTGGTGAAAAAATTACACCAAATCTACATGCGCTCGCACGTGAATTTGTTTTGCTGGATAATTTTTACGTGAATGCTGAAGTGAGTGCTGATGGCCACAACTGGAGCATGGGTGGTTATGCAGATGATTACCTGGAAAAAACATGGCCAACAAGTTATGGTAACCGGGGCGGCAGTTATGCCGGCGAAGGCACGCTTGAAATTGCCAATAATAAAGGTGGGTTTTTATGGAATTATTGCGCAAGAGCAGGCATCAGTTACAGAACTTATGGGGAGTTTATAGAGGATTATAAACCAAACCTGCCGGTATTAAAAGATCATTTTTGTAAATATTTTACCGGCTGGAATTTAAATATAAGAGATACAGTTCGTTTTGGTCAATGGAAAAAAGATTTTGATTCTTTACTTGCTATCAACGAATTGCCTCACTTTAACTCTATCCGTTTTCCAGGCGATCATACTGAGGGGTTGAAAAAAGGAAGTCACACACCATTTTCTTATGCTGCCGATAATGATCTTGCAGTAGGCATGTTTTTAGACCATTTAAGCAAAAGCCCTGTTTGGAAAGAAAGCGCCGTTTTTATTGTAGAAGATGATGCGCAGGATGGGCCGGATCATGTAGATGCACACAGGAGCACCGCCTACGTTGCAGGCGGATTTGTGAAGCGTCATTTTGTTGATCATACCATGTATTCAACTACTTCGGTATTGCGCACAATGGAATTGATCTTAGGCCTTCCACCTATGAGCCAATATGATGCCTCTTCGCCCTCTATGTGGCGGAGTTTCCAGGCTACGCCGGATTCTACAGGATTCATTGTAAAGGCATTGCAGGTTGACCTTGATGACAAGAATAAAGGTGAGAATGCCTGGCAGCGCAAAAGTGAAAAATTCAATTTTACAAAAGAAGATGCCATACCTGACAATGAATTCAGCGAAGTAATCTGGAAAGCCGTAAAAGGAATTGATTCAAAAATGCCTGCACCAAGGCGTGCTGCTTTTGTGAATCAAACAGTGAAGAAAGATGATGATTAATAGGTTGGCTTTTTATTTAATAGCCAATAGTTCTACCATTTCTATAACCGGATCCTTAGAAAATAATTCGGAAGCTTTGGCCATTAAAGCTGCAGCTATTGGTCCGTGAAGATGTGCTTTACGACCTTCCTCAGTTTCAAATGTATCAAAAATACCAAAAGTGGAGGGTCCGATTTGTAACGCATACCACCTCATCGTTCCGGATTCATCCTGTGCCATTGGCAACGCTGATTTTAAGAATTCAAGCACTTCTTTTTCTTTGCCCGGTTTAGCTTCCACTCTGGCCAGGATTGCATATTTTTCCATAGTAATTTTTTTAATTATTTATTGATGAATTCTCTTTTGGCTACGTAATAAAGATAATTGATTAAACGGTCAATTGATTTATGGGTTGTTGAATTGTGTAATTCGCGTAAATTAGTTGGAGAACTTCCTATCACTTTCATTTTTTTCAAAATTGCAGCTCACTTTTTTATTGCACCTTCTAAGAAAACCTTAGGGTAACAAAAACCAGCAAATAAATCCGCGTCAAAATGATGAAATATTCCTTCTGGATCTATTATAATGAAACTAAATTTTTATGGTTCATTCCAATGAATACCCACAATAATTTCATTTTTTCTTCCCCAAAACTGGTACGGCGCGTTATAACCTAAAAATCGAAAATTACCATAATAAGCAATATTGTTTGACTTCAATGCATTTTCTAATTTGGCCGCATATTTTTTAATATCATCATCGTTCGCATAACCTCCAAACTCAATCGCTGCAACGTATTCAGGGGTTGTGGTTTCAATAGTTATAGCCGAATCATTTGGTGTAGGCAAATTCGCTTTATTATAATTAGCAGGCATCACAAAACTCATTGACGACAGCGAATCATTGATATCCATGTGCACAGGCGAAGTCATGGCAATACTTTCTTTTGCATTGTTCCCTCCAAAAATAAAGGAAGCCAATTTTCTAAATCCTGAGGAGGATAATTCTTTGTATGTTTTTGCCTCCATAGAAATGGTGGCCATAGTTGCCGATGGATAGAGACGTATCTCAAAATCTTTTTCGGTTTTAATAATTTGATATGGTTGAGTTTCTGTCTTTGCCATTGTAAAATAGATTTGAGAAGAAATAAATAGAGTGATAAAAATTGCCAGTACAATTAAAGCTACTTTCATTTGAATTGGGTATAAAAAACACCGTAATTATAGGTTGTATTTACCATTATTTCAGTTATTGAAAGCTTTTTTTAGATTAGCCTGATGAATCTAATGGAGTTAAATATACACTCCTACAAGTTTAATACCTGAAAATTATTTCGTATTCTTTTTACCTCACTAAATGATAGGATATATCCTTTTTGTCTGATAATTATTTCACTTTATTTTATTTTTTACGGAAACTTACCAATAACCTGGGGAAATTATTGGTAAAATCAAAAATCAAAAACTTCTTAATTACCTGTTTATTGCAAGACAATTCTTTGTGTGCTATTTGCAGTTAACGTTTTTATTTCTATAAAGTATATTCCCCTGGAAAAAGTAGAAAGATCAATCGAAAGTGTTGAGGATTGGTTGGCCAATAAAATTATTTCTTTTACTAACATCCCTGCAGCATTTACAATTCGAATGTTCCTGTTCTGCCCGGATAAAGCATTATTGAAAGCTATATTCAGTAAACCTTTGGTAGGAACAGGGTAGCATCGAACAGCTTTGGCTGATAAGTTATTAAAAGTAACCTTTCGGGTTTCAGAATTGGTGAAATTTTCATCCTGGTCTACCATTTTAAGGCGATAGTAATTGATGCCTGCAATAGTCTGATCATCTGTAAACAAGTATTTTTTTGGTGTATTGGAAAATCCTGCAGCATTAACTACTGCAATTTTATTAAAATGCATTCCGTCGGCACTTCTTTCTATTTCAAAATGTTTGGTATTTTTCTCTTCAGTAGTCTGCCATTCAAGTACCGCAGTCTCCTCTTTGGCTTTAGCCGTAAAACTGATTAATTTTAAAGGCAGAATTCCACCAACATTATTGTTGATTCGCGCTAAAGTCAATCTTGGTCTCTCAAAAGGATCGCCAACCGGCTGGTAAGTAGAAGTTCCTCCAAGGATGATCTTTGTACCCTGGAAAGCAATATTTCCAAACTCATCATTAGTACCGCCATCAATAAAAATTTCTCCGGCAGCGCCTGTAGTGCCTTGTTGTTCCAAGCTATAATCAGATACTAAGGTAGGATCCATCACACCTGCAGCTGTATACCTCAAAATAATAAAATCACTCGTGGTACGCTGTGTTATAATGTTGAAACTCCGCATTGTACCTCCTAGTAAAATTTTATTATCCTGCTGAATAATAATACTATTCAATACTCCGCTTCTATTACTCGAATACAATAATATCTTCCCGGTACCATTAAAACTTTCGTCTAATGTGCCATCTTCTTTCAACCGTACAATTGTAAAATAATCCGGGTCTCCGGCAATATAAGTGCTGTTGCCTGCAATGATCACTTTGTTATCTGGTTGAACTGCTACACTGCTCACGCTGGCTAAATAGTTGGATATATTTAAAACCACCTGTCCGTTTGATCCAAAACTGTTGTCGGGTACACCTTCGCTACTGAAACGTAGCGCAACAAATTGGGAATGCCCTCCAATAGTAGCAGATCCTGCCAATACAATTTTGCCATCCGACTGCAAGGCAAGTTGGTAAATATCATCTTTTCCTGTTCCTACCATATTGATGATTATACCATTGGTGCCAAAGCTATTATCGATGCTTCCATCAGCATTAATCCTGCACAGCAAACTATGATCATTCAGGCCGGTTTCATCGCCTACAGAACCGGCTACTAAAATTTTCCCGTTGCTCAGCACCTTTATATTATAAGCACCTGCTATCGCATATCCTGCAATATCCAGGAGCATTTTACCATCGCCATCAAAAGTATTGTCAAGGGAGCCATCCACATTATATCTTATTAATACGAGGCTACCTGTGAGGTTCATGCCATTTTCATCTGCATTAAAAGATTGTCCTCCGACAATTACTTTCCCATCGGGCTGAGATACAATTGTAGTGGAAACATCCTGGAATGGCGATATTTTTGTTTTAACTGTACCGTTTGTACCAAAACTATTATCAATACTCCCATCTGCATTGTACCGGATTGCCGCAAATATAGGCCCGCGGGAATAGGCGTCACTATTCTGTACTATTTTTCCGTCGTTCTGTACAAAAGTTGTCGTTCTGTATGACGCATCAAGAGACTCATTAAAGGATTTACCATTGGTTCCAAAACTGAGGTCGAGGGTGCCATCCTGGGCATTTACAAACAGGCTCGCCAATAAAAAAAAGGTAGTAAAAAATAACTTCATAAATAATGTATTTATTAAAGTCAAAAATATTTTTAAAAACAATATGATTAAATACCCGCCTGTGGGTATTTTTTTAAATACTTTTTTTGACCCAAATAAGTTGGATAAAAGCTGCCTTTGGTTAGCGCATGAAATCTCTTACCCTATTGATATTTATTCAATCAGATCAATAACGTTGGCCTATGCCCTCAATTTTAAAAAAATTTCGGTATTTCTTTCTGCAATGAGATTTTACAATCGTAAAGATTTACGGATTCATTTTATTAAAAGTTTCCTTTATTCCATCAGGTGTTGCATTCGCCATCACTTCACTAAAGCCAAAGGTAAGTTGTGTTTTACCTTCCTTCATTTGTTGAAATACGGATTCTACAAAATCACTGACAGCAGGTTGCCCATCATGAATGCCTTTGCCGCCAAGATCAGTATTTAAAGCAGGCGGTATCATTTCAATTACTTCTATATTTTGAGCTTTTAGCAAATGCCTCATCGTTAGCGTATAAGAATGTAAAAATGCTTTTGTTCCACAATAAACAGGTGTTTTTGTTAATTGCACAAACGCCAAACCCGACGTTACGTTAATGATGGTGTCCAGCGATTGTAAGTTGGTAAACAGCGATACCAAATGAATAGGCGCTATCACATTGGTTGAAATTTCATTCTTTGCTTTAACGTAAAAATCGCTGTCGGAAAGGTTCATCCAGTTTTGAATACCTGCATTATTTACCAACACATTCAGATCTCCATGATTTTCTGATATCCAATTATACAATTCGATTCTTTCTGCTTCTATAGATAAATCGCAGACTCTTGTAATGACGGATGGGCATTTGTCGGCCACTTCTTTTAGAACATCCTCGCGTCTTCCACAAATGATTATTTCATTGCCCTCTTTAAGAAATCTTTCGGTTAGGCCCAACCCGATTCCACTTGCTCCGCCGGTAATTAAAATTTTGTTGCCTTTGAGTTTCATCTTTTTTTAATTAAAATTTAGAAAATAACCGTTGTTGCCATAGTACTTTCCAGTCCTTTTATTTAATAACTGCTAAAATATAATTGCATAATACTTTGGGTGGTTATTTCAACAAATTAAAATTACACAAAAGCAATAAAACAGATGAATCTTAATTTACGTTAATGCAAAATTAAAAGTAGATATAAATGCATATACTATTAATAATCAGCTTTATGTAATGTTTATATTGTGTATAATAGAAAATTTCTTGATCAAAATATTTGACCTTACATTTGCCGCGAAAATGGGGGGTCAGTGAGAATCCGTAAACTGTTTACCCCTACAACTCTTTACTGTAAAATACCGGTAACTATGAAAAATCTACTACTCATCACTTGTGTGATAATGCTGGCGCTGACCTT
>JBDTEF010000382.1:0-5264 GCA_039922615.1 Ginsengibacter sp. | reverse complement strand
GATTGCCGATTTACCTCAAAGTATAGATGGAATAGAACCTGTTGGTAATGGAGATTTTATTTTAACTGCCTGGAGTGGATATATTTTTTACGTTTCAGCAGGAGGGTTAGTGGAAACTTTATTAGATACGCATGAGGAGAAATCAAACACGGCTGATATTGGCTTTGACGCGGTGAAGAGAATTTTGTATGTTCCAACATTTTTTGCAAAAAAAATTATTGCATTTCAATTAAAATAAAAAAGTAAATAAATAACTACTACCAAGTTTATTTTATTCTTTATCGGGTAAGGCAATTTTTTATTTATAATGCCCGGGAAATTCTGACAAATAAATTTAATTGGCAAAAAGTTTTCGCACTCATTTTACCTTTACAAATTTTAGATGCATTACCCTGCCTGAATTTACTTCGAAACCGATAATCTGGTTTTTATTTCCCCTTAGCATTTTTAAATGGTCCATCCACCAATAATCACTGCTTAGATCATCAGGGCTTGTTCTTGCAAGTTTTAAATCACTGTATTTTATATTGGTAAGTAATAACTGGTGATCCTTTAAAACGATCCCGTAATGACAATCTAACTCGGCAGAATAATACATGCCGGTAAAGGTTTTTAAAGCTACGTCATCCTGTAAAGTATCCATCCGGAATTTTGTAAAATGATATACCTTATCATTGGGAACTTTTACGTTCAATAGGGTATCTCTTGCTTTTAAAGCAAAAACCAGTTTTACTTCCGGTGAGCCAGCCATTGAGAAACTGTCTTTTAATTCTTTGATAAGAAAATTGCTTTCACCCTGTAAGTTGTAATAGAGGTTGCTGCCTTTCAGCTCAAAATTGAAAATAATTCCTTCCTCACTCACATATGATCCGAGAAATTTTTTCATTGCTGACGTGTCTTTCAAAATGGCAGCCATTGAATCCCTTGCCGGTTTTTTAAGTGCTGTAATTTTTTCTGTTGTATCATTTATAAACAGATCTGCCATGTCATAAACTTTTGAAGAAGTTCGGATGTCTGCAAGGTTACTAAATACCATAAATCCCATTTTAAGATCAGGAAAAACGGAAACATAGGTTCTGTAACCGGCATCAGAACCCCCATGTGAAAATTGTTTCCATCCCCTGTAAGTATCGGTTTCAATTCCCTGGGCATAGTTTAACTTTTCGCCATTGGTTAGCATGGCATTTATTGTGAGCTGATCAATCGTTATTTGATTGCCTGCTTTGGGTGCATAAACATTCATTATCCATTTGCTCATGTCCGTTACGTTGGTAAAAAGACTTGTGGCACCTGCATTGGAGTAATTTAAAATGCTGTTGGAGAAATGAGTGCTATCTATGCGATCGTAGGAATAAGCACGGTTTTTTTCAATCTCTGTATAGTCATCATGAAAATGTGTACTTGTCATTCCCAGTGGTTTAAAGATAGCGGAATCTGTAAAATTTCTAAGTGACTTACCACTCACTTTTTTTACTATTTCTGCCAGCATAGTAAACCCACTATTTGAATAACTAAATTGTTCACCTGGTTTAAAATTAAGAGCTTGTTGCCTGCCCAGTAATTTTACAATTTGTTCCTGCGTAATTACATCATCGAGCCTTGTACCGGCAATGGCCAATAGTTGCCATTGATCTCTGATACCGCTCGTATGGTTCAATAAATTTCGGATCGTAATTTTCACTTTTAGGTCAGGAAACCAGGAAAGAAATTTATGAATATCATCGTCCAACGAAAGCTTCCCCTGTTCGGCCAACAATATAATGGAATAGGCAGTGAACTGTTTTGAAACGGAAGCCATGTGGAAAATTGTTTGAGGCGTATTTGGAATAGCATATTCCAGGTTAGCCAAACCAAAGCCTTTGCTATAAACAAGCTTATCATTCATTACTATGCCAACTGTGCATCCCGGGCTTGAGGAAGTATCCCATTTTGCAAAGAGTGCATCAATTTTTTTGATGGTAGAATCGGGTAAAGTTTGGGCAAACGAATTATTCAGAATTCCCACTGAAATTAAAATCAGGACGATAAATATTCTTCTTTGTATGCGCATAATTTGTTGTTAGATAGGTAAATTAGTTTTCTAAATTAGTTCAATAAAAAGTCTATCAAGATTGATTTTTCATTTCTTATTTCCTGAAAAAGCTGACCAAGTTTTTTTAGAACCTCCTGTTTTAAAATGGTATTAATTGTGGAGGATTTTATTTTGACTTACTTTCGAAATGCAAATGTAGCATAATTGTACAATACTATGTATTGCCTACTACTATATCTTTTTAATCAACGTTGTGTGTTTGTCTCTAAAATCCCTGTGATGTAGTATGGGACTGGAATAATTGTCATTTTTAGGCCTGTAAATTAATTTATTATATGTAGTATTAGTAAGAAAAATCTGTTTTGAAATTTTTCAGTCAGATGATGGGCATTTTAGAATTAATAGCGGTCAGCACCAAAGGTCGGCACCTCGGTTAGGCAAAAATACCACTGATCTCAGAAATAGTTGACTGTTTTCAAATAAACGTTATTGGATATTTGCCAAACTCAATTAACGATCAGCCACACTTATGGCAAATGCTCGAGGCTTTTCCTACAAGACCTGCGCCAGAGAAAGCCGAATATTCCCGACTGCGGACATTTAATTCGGGGGGTTTAGCATACATAAATTTGAATGCACTAAGTCACAGGTCTGGCAAACGCCCATAACATTTGCTACCACACCTACGCCAGAGTTGGATTGATATAAAGAAATAGGTTCAAACCTTATCGATGTGCACCTATTTCGTAAAATATCATTCTTAAAATTTCTTACCAAATCTCCACCCGATCTTCCGGAGCCCGCCACATTTTATCTCCTTCTCTTACACCAAATGCTGCATAAAACGCAGGCAAATTTGACAAAGCATCATTCACCCGAAACTGTGCCGGTGAATGTGGGTCAGTCAAAATTTGCGTGCGTGCACTTTCATCTCTCTGTTTCAGGCGCGCGATAGTTGCACAAGATAAAAAGAAACGCTGATCGGGCGTAAGTCCATCAATTAACTGATTACTTTGACCCTCTGCCGTTTTTTTGAATGCCTGGTAAGCAACGGTTACTCCACATAAATCGGCGATATTTTCGCCGAGCGTTAATTTACCGTTTACATGCAAAGAGTCCATAGCAACAAATTGGTCAAACTGGTTCGCTAATTGCGCTCCCTTTGCTTTAAAATTTTCTTTATCTTTTTTTGTCCACCAGTTTCTGAACCTGCCATCACCATCAAACTGACTACCCTGATCATCAAAGCCATGGCTAATTTCATGGCCTATGATCGTAGCGATTCCGCCATAATTCACTGCGTCATCTGCATTTGGATCAAAGAAAGGAGGAAGTAAAATTCCCGCCGGGAAAACAATCTCATTATTGAGCGGATTGTAATATGCATTTAATGTAGGAGGTGTCATAGTCCAGGCATTTCTATCCACTGGTTTTCCTATTTTGCTCATTTTTTGTTTGAAGGTAAAGGCCGATGTCGCTTTTATATTATCATAAAAGTTATTGCCAATTTTTAATGCAGTATAATCTTTCCATGTATCGGGATATGCTATTTTACGCTGGATTTTTGATAATTTGACAAGTGCTAATTCTTTGGTAGAATCCGTCATCCAGGTATTGGCTTTTATACGCTCGCCGAATGTGGTGAGTACATTTTGAACCAGATCATCTATTCTCTTTTTTGCATCTGCCGTAAAATATTTTTCAACGTAAACTTTTCCTAATATTTCTCCTAATTTAGCATCTACAGCGCTTGTAATGGCTTCACCACGTGATCTCATTTTTGTTTTTCCCGATAGTGCAGTAGCATAGAAAGCAAAATTTGCACGCACAAATGGACTGCTTAAATAGGGAGCAGATGCGCTAAGTAGCTTTATAGTTAAATAGTCTTTCCAGGTACTCAAAGGTTGGGTGGCTAATAAAGAATTCAGCGTGTCGAAAAATTCCGGTTGAGCCACCAAAATCTTTTCTGATTGAATATTTAATTGTTGAAAAATATCTTCAAAATGTATTAGCGGATACCTTGCTGATAATTTTTCTGTAGTAAAAAAATTTAGCATTCTCATTATGTTCCTGTTTTCTGTTGCCGTCCGGGATCCTTTGGCCATATGGGTTTCAAGGTTAAGAACTGAATTGGCTTTTGCATGAGATGCTGATTTTGACACACCGGACAACTCAAATAAAGTGGACATATAATCAACATATTTCCCTCTTAATTTTTTTGCTTTTTCGTCGTTATCAAAATAATAAGATTTCTCAGGGAGACCCAGGCCGCCCTGGCCAAATCCGGCAATTTCTTTTTCATTCTTTATTGGATCGGCCAGATTATCAAAGTCAAACATTGGGGTATAAATAGGGTAATTATTGATAACTTCATTCATAATTCCTTGCTGGCTATTAATGGCATAGATGCGCATTAAATCTGCTTTTACGGGTTGTATTCCTAATTTTTCAATAGCGATTGTGTCCATTCCACTTTTATAAAAACTTTTCAATTTCTGTGCATCAGTCCCGATTGCATTTTTCTGCGAGGCAAAAGAAATTAGCAATTGTTGCAATTTTTGTTTTGTTTGTTTATCAAGTATGGTCAAATTGCCCCAGCTACTTTGATCATCAGGAATGTCATTTGTTTTCAACCAATTTCCATTGGCATATTCATAAAAATTATCTGCCGCTCTGATCGTTGTATCATTAGCAGATTGATCGATGTATTTGTGCTGAGCCAATGCTACATTGACGAATACAAAAAGAAAGGTAATTCCGGAAATGATGAATTTTTTCATTTTAATATTTTAATTAAACAAATGTAATTGTTCTGATTTTTTTCAGGAATAGTTTTATTAATAAAGAGATAGCTGCCATTATAAATAATTAAGAGCTAAAACGTAATACAATTTCAGTTATAGTAATACCATCTTTATTTATGAAATAGTCCGAAGGATTATGAGAAAATATTAGATGTTATTGAACAGATTCAGGAAATATTTTTGGCCTATCTAACATTTACATTCGGTTTAAATTATAATGTAGGATTATTTCATTATAATTATAATCTGCCTTTACTAATGCATGTAGGGCTGATTCTCTTTTAATGGATGCCGAATTTGGCGGATGAAAAAACACCTCTTCGGTTTTGCTACCAGAGTCAATCCAGAGTTGGATTCATTCAAAACAAAACAGGTTCACACCTTTCCGATGTGAACCTGTTTTAATTTTTTTTGACCTAAAAATACAT
>JBDTEF010000381.1:0-3204 GCA_039922615.1 Ginsengibacter sp. | reverse complement strand
GAGGCCAAAGAAATAATTGATTATGCCGTAAATGCCAACAAATCAGCTGCCGATCAAAAACAAATAAAGTTGAATATTGACATTTCAGAAAAATTGCCTAAAGTAGTAGCAGACAATGAAAAATCTTCGTGGGTGCTGAATAATCTTTTATCCAAAGCTATTCGATTCTCCTATGAGAATTCCGAAATTGACATAAAAGCCATCCAAATGGGTGGCAAAATAAATTTTTCCGTAATAGATTCGGGGCAGGGAATTGCGCCACAATATGTTGAGAAAATATTTGACAGGTATTTTCGGATTCCCGGCACCCAAAAAGAAGGTACCGGTTTGGGGTTAAGTATTAGCAAAGAATTTATAGAAGCCCAGGGCGGAAAGATATCGGTGGAAAGTGATTTCGGAGCAGGAAGCACTTTTTCATTTACGCTAAACTCACTAAATACAGAAGTTGTATAATATAATTTGAAATCCTCTTCCTGTTTGAATTTGCAACGCTTTCAGGAAAATTTTTGAAATTAACTGAAAAAATTAGGCAAACGCATTATTAACCCGGCAAACTAATTTTCCCCATAGAAACTGCCGGAAATTTAGCTCCTAATTTTTTATAAAAATCAGCATCGCCTGCTAACGTTTCGTTTGCCAGTACAGCAAATAAAATCGCTTCTTTCGCATCTGGATTTATCTGCTTTTCTGCAGTGCTACAAATTGGAAGTCCTGTATATTCTTCCAGGTATTCTTTGATTAATGGATTGTGCATGCCACCACCACTAATATAAATTTTGCCATTTTTATTTTTAAAACCCGCGATATTTTTTATGGCATCCGTAATGGTTTCTGAAGTAAACCTGTTCAGCGTAGCCATCACATCTGCTTCATTTAAACTATTTGTATTACTATTTACCTGCGCTCTTTGTAAATAAGCCACATTAAATAATTCAGGTCCGGTGGTTTTTGGAAAGGCTAGATTGAAGAATTTTTCCTTCTTCAATTCTCCTAATAATTCATCATTTATTTTTCCTTTTTTTGCAAGGGCTGCATTGTTATCATAATAAGTTCCCGGCATTATCATTTGTATGTATGCATCCATCATTCCATTACCCGGACCCGTATCTGTACTAAAAATATTCTGATTATCGGCTGGTAAATAAGTGAAGTTAGCGATACCGCCAATATTTAAAAGAATCACATCGGTACCAGGTTCTTTAAATAAAAGTAAATCGCCGTAAGCTGCCAGGGGAGCTCCTTCCCCACCCGCTGCAATATGTTTTTGCCGGAAATCGCTGAGGCAGATAATTCCTGTTTGTACAGCTAAATGATCGCCATCTCCGATTTGCAATGTTCCATTCCCAAATTTTGTTCGACCATGTAATATTTCCGGCGCATGGTAAATTGTTTGTCCATGGCTGGCGATCGCATCGATTTTTTTGTTGCTGATTTTCCATTCACGCAAACAAGCATTGATCATTTTCGCATGTTCTTTTGCTATGTATTCATTTAGCAGGCAGACTTGCTGAAGAGAAACATTTTCTTTTGAAAAAACCTTTTTTATTTCTTCTTTAAAATCAGTTGTAAAATCTACAGTTGTAAAATGAGTAACTAATAATTGCGTGCTTTCACCGGAACCTTTTATTTTACAAACAGCAATATCTAATCCATCCAGGGAAGTGCCACTCATCAAACCTATGATGGTCCTTTCTTCCTTTTGGGCAATAGTAAAAAGTTGTTGCAAACAGGGACTCATCTTCTTTTTGGGCAATTTAAGCCAAAGAAATTTTCTATTATAAGTTTTTGAGAGTTGGATTAAAATATATTTACACATAAATCGTTTTGGATGAAAAAAATCTTATTAATTTGTAAAATATTGACTCCCTATTTAATGACCTTCTATTTTTTAATCCTAGAAAAATAATAAAGAATTTCATTTTTTAGGATTTCAATTCTAGATTAGAAATTTAAAATAAACCTGACTTTCGCGCAACATTAAAATCTAAAACAACTTCATGAACAAGCTTACTGCAGTGGGACTATTCAAATTCCCCAAACTCATTATGTTTTTTTGTCTCATTTTTACCGGCTCAGCTATTTTTGCGCAGGTAAAAATTACAGGAAAAGTAACAAACGAACAAGACCTACCAATTTCCGGTGCTTCCATTATCGTAAAAAATAGTGGACTTGGTGGTTACACCAATGCAGATGGAACTTACCAGATTTCCGGAACGATTAAACCCGGAAAAATTACTATCATTTTCTCTGCAATTGGCAGTAAAAGTAAAGAAGAGACTTTGACTGTTGGCGCTGCAACAAGCTATACGCTAAACGCTTCCCTAACCTCAGATGCCCTTGGTATGGATGAAGTAATTGTTACAGGAACTTCTATAGGAACTACGCGTAAACAATTAGGAAGTTATGTAAGCACAATAAAAGCAGAAGACCTCAACAAAGGTGTTGCCGGCAATGCCTTACAAGCGCTACAAGGCAAAACAGCCGGGGCGCAGATTACGCAAAACAGTGGTGATCCGGCTGGTGGAATTTCAGTAAGGTTAAGAGGTATCAGCACGGTTTTAAGTAGCAGCGATCCCCTATATATCATTGATGGAGTCATCGTGAACAATGCAACTAATCGTGTTACCAATACCAGTGGTAACTATGATGGTGGTAATTTTGTAGGAACCATTGGTCAAAACAGGTTAGTAGATATAAACCCGGCAGATATCGAAAGAATTGAAGTGTTGAATGGTGCTGCAGCCTCTGCTATTTATGGCTCGAGGGCAAATGCAGGTGTAGTGCAAATTTTTACCAAGAGGGGAAAAAGTGGCAAGCCTGTTATTAATTTTAGTACCAGCATCATGTCTAATTCATTACGTCACTCTGTACCTGTCAATGAATCACCAACCAAATTTGGTGGACCCACAGATGGCCCTGGCGCACAAACACAGGATGTGTTGACTCCCGCCTTGACCAATACTACTCCCGTAACGAGGTATGATTATAATGATTATATTTTTAGAAAAGCGATCGGAACCGATAATAATATTTCCATAAGTGGCGGCTCGGAAAAAACTAAATATTTTGCTTCAGGTTCTTATTTCAATAATGAAGGAATTATAAAAAATACTGATTTCAGAAGATTTAGTTTCCGTATCAATTTAGACCAGGAGATCAGTTCTAAATTAAATTTTAATATGGGCCTTAATTATGTAAATAGTT
>JBDTEF010000380.1:0-8162 GCA_039922615.1 Ginsengibacter sp. | reverse complement strand
ATGAATGATAAGTTATGAATTATGAATGATCCGGCTGATATTAGCGCAAACAGCCTTAATGAAGATAAACTTTATATCCTGCAATTGTTGGCGTCCCCGCCAACATCCATTCTGAAGGTCAACTTAGTATAAAAAAGTAAGTCATTTATTGATCACGCTCTCACATCCAACGCATCTCTTAGTCCATTTCCTAACAAATTAAAAGCGAGAACCAATATCATAATGGCAATGCCGGGGGCCAGCGCCAGTGCAGGATTATGTGTGATAATAAAATTGTAATTTTCTTTGATCATCAATCCCCAGCTAGGAGTTGGCGGTTGAATGCCGACACCCAAAAAACTTAATCCTGCCTCTATAATAATCGCACTTGCAAAATTGGCTGCGGCAATAACCATCACCGGTCCTAAAACGTTTGGTAAAATATGCCTGATTATAATTCTGAAATTTTTCAATCCTAATGCTTTCGCCGCCTGTATGTATTCTAATTCTCTCAAAGCCAACACCTGTCCACGCACAACACGGGCTACACTTACCCACATAGTAAGGCCTACAGCAATAAATATTTGCCAGAAACCTTTACCCAAAGTAAGGGTAATACCAAACACCAAAAGCAATGTAGGCATACTCCATATCACATTGATGAACCACATAATGATATTGTCAAGCCTGCCACCAAAATATCCGGCAACGGCTCCAAGAATAACACCTATGCTTAAGGAAATAATTACGGTAATCAACCCAACAGCAAGGCTTACACGCACACCAACAATTAAACGACTAAGAATGTCCCGTCCGAATTTATCAGTGCCCAGCCAAAAAGTTTTTGAGACAATAAAATCTTTTTCAGCTAACTTATTTCTTGCAAAAACCTGCCTCTCCTGCAACCCCTCATCAATGTATTTTTCAACATAAACTGAATCACCACCTTCTTTAAAACTATTGATAGGCACATAATTATATTTGTCCTCTGCACCCCACAATAATTGCTTGAGTACGCCGGTAGATTGGACCTCTTTTTCCTTTTTTACCCTGATAAATTCCTGTTTAAATCCTGGTTTTCTTGCCTGGATTTCTACAATCTGCCTGTCAGCATTTGGTGAATGATCTGTTCCCAAAAAATAAGCGAATACAGCAACCAGTATGGCCATTATAATAAATACCATGCCTGCCATGGCCCCTTTATTTTTTCTGAGCCTTTTCCATGCCTGTTGGGAAAAAGAAAATGTTTGCATTAATTGTTTTGATTCAAAATAAGCTCAAGACACTATCAATAAAAATAACAGTAATTTTTTAGAATTGGATGGAAAGTAATTTTTTGCCGTTTGCAGATTGGAATTCAGAAGCGGAATACTTTTAGTTATCAAAAAAAAATTAATAACTGCAGTTTAAAAACAATTAGAGAAAGAAAAGAAAATTCTGATTGGTCTTGAAAAGTGTTCAGTAAATTTTATAATTTAAAAACAAAAAAAATAGCGTGACCGTAGCATTACATGACAATAAATTGGTTGTTTCAGGGTTGCCAACCATTCAAAGGTTGGCAACCCTTATCATTCAAAAATCCTTGTCGGATTTCCCGATTTTTAATTTCCATTTTTTACCTTCGTTTTCATGAAAAATTTACTCCCTGTTCTTTTTTTATTTCTCTATTTCACTTCCTGCAGCCAGGTAAATACAGTAAAAACGGACAAATCTTTTTTTGTAAAGACGGGTGATTCACTTGCCTATCTTAATTATGGATTGGGTACAGATCGCTTAGGTGGTGCAAAAATGACTTTCTTAGATAGTAATATTGTTTTAAAAGTAATTGATAGCACTGGTGCATATTATAAAGTGCAACTTTCTCAATTTCATGCTGCTCTTATTGAAAAAAAGCTGGTAAAAAAAGATTCTTTGGTAAAAGAAAAACCACATCTATCTGATAGTTGGTCGGTGCGAGGCGACTCTTTGTTTGATTATGTGTCAATCGCTTTAGATGAAAAATTACCTTACAAGAGTGAAATGCAAATCGAACCTTCCAAAATTGTTGTAGATATATATGGAGCTACAAGCAACACTAACTGGATCACACAGCTATCCACCGCCAAAGAAATTAAGAATGTGTGGTACGAACAAAAAGAGGATGATGTGATGCGCATCTACATTGAATTAAAACATGCGCAGCATTGGGGCTACAAAATTTATTATGTAAATAATACGCTCACCATCAGGGTAAAACCGCAACCACAAATAGTGAACCTGGCCCACCTTACTATTGCGGTAGATGCGGGACATGGAGGCGACCAGGCAGGAACTGAAGGGTTTACACCTAAAATTTTTGAGAAAGATTATACGCTGTTAATAGCCAAAGAAGTCCAGGAAATTCTTTTAGAAAAAAAGGCCAGGGTGATCATGACAAGAGAGAAGGATACTACTTTGAGCATGTATGATAGGGTTACTTTTTTAAACACCCAAAATCCTGATTTATTAATTAGCATTCATTTAAATTCTTCTTCTAAAGAAAGTGTCAGTGGTGTAAGCACTTATTATCGTTATGTTGGTTTCAGGCCATTAAGTCAAGCCATTTTAAACAGTATGCTGATGTTGGGTTTGAATGAATTTGGCAACATTGGCAGCTTCAACTTTGCCTTGAATGGTCCTACTGAATTTCCAAATGCGCTGGTAGAAGTAGCTTTTTTAAGTAATAGAGGTGATGAAAAAAAAATCCTTGATCCTGAATTCAGAAAAGAAGTAGCTATAAGAATTGTTGAAGGGATTGAAAAATTTCTTCAAAAGCTTTAAAAAAAGAATTACTTTTCACAATTAGATTATTGGATTTTCTTATTATATTTAGCCATAGAGCAATTGTAAAAAAAGAAGAAATTTAAATTGGTACTTTTTTTAAAAAAATAATTCTTCATCGATTAAAACATACAGCTATCAACATTTATACATCTATAAAGAAAGCATTCGGCAAATTGAGCCATCTTGCTGAAACCCTTACGGGCAGCGAGATTGTGCGTCTCGGTGCCGATATAAAAGAAAAAATAAAAGGTGGTGAAAAGATTTATAACCTCACCATCGGGGATTTTGATTCTTCTATGTTTCCCATTCCGAAAGGATTGGAAAATGATATCATTGAGGCCTATAAAGACGGCTTTACAACTTATCCTTTGGCAGATGGTATACTGCCTCTCCGGGAATCAGTTTCATCTTTTATAAGAGAACGTGAAGGATTACATTATGAGGTGAATGAAATATTAATAGCTGCCGGCGGAAGGCCACTGATATATACGTTGTATCGGGCATTGGTGGATAAAGGAGATAAAGTGATTTACTCAGTACCTAGTTGGAATAATAATCATTATGTGCATTTTACGGAAGGTCAACATATGGTGATAGAGACCACTGCAGCAACGAACTTTATGCCTACAGCAGAGGACATGAAACCATACATACATGATGCTGTTTTGATTGCGCTTTGTTCTCCCCTAAACCCGACAGGAACTGTCTTTGCCAAAGAGGAATTAGAGAAAATTTGCGATATGGTACTGGCAGAAAATGATCGCAGGGGCGATGAGGAAAAGAAATTGTATGTAATGTATGACCAGATGTATTGGACGCTTACTTTTGGCGATATTGTTCACTACAACCCGGTAAGCCTGCGCCCTGAAATGAAAGATTACACAATATTTATTGATGGCATCAGCAAAGCATTTGCTGCCACAGGCGTACGCGTAGGTTGGGCATTAGGTCCACAACATGTTCTGGCAAAAATGAAATCCATTAATACCCACATTGGTGCCTGGAGCCCGATGGCAGAGCAACATGCCACAGCCAAATTTTTGAAAGACAATAATGCTATTGATAAATATTTTGTCCATTATAAGAAAGAATTGAGTGAAAGACTTTCCCTGATTTATGAGGGATTTCAGCAATTGAAGTCGGAAGGATTTTCTGTGGATGCTGTGGCTCCGCAGGCAGCTATTTATTTAACTATACAGTTTAGTTTAAAAGGAAAGCATACCGAAGATGGAACCGAAATAGCCTCACAAGATGAGGTTACAAAATATATTTTAAACGAAGCTAAATTAGCCGTAGTTCCTTTCTATGCTTTTGGAGCAAGCAGAGATTCTGACTGGTATCGGTTAAGTGTGGGCACCTGTAAGAAAGAAGAAATTGATGAAATGATGGGAAAATTAAGATCCGCACTCCAAAAATTAAAAGAATAAATAGGTACTATTTTATTTTTTGAAAAATCCTTTTGCCAACAGCAATTCAGCAATTTGAATGGCGTTGGTAGCAGCCCCTTTTCGTAAATTATCACTTACTATCCAGCAATTCATTGTATTTGGTTGCGATTCATCGCGGCGTATTCTCCCAACAAATGTTTCATCTTTTCCTTCGGCATCTAACGGCATTGGGTACACGAAATGTTGGATGTCATCTTTCACTATTACACCGGGGCTGGTGGATAATATTTCTTTTATTTCCGCAATGTCAAAATCATTTTCGAATTCTATGTTCACACTTTCACTATGGCCGCCCATTACCGGAATACGCACACAGGTGGCTGTTAGGTTAATGCTATTATCTCCCATAATTTTCCTCGTTTCATTCACCATCTTCATTTCTTCTTTTGTATAACCATTAGGCATAAAAATATCTATTTGCGGAATGGCATTTTTATCAATCGCATATTTGTAGGCCATTTCACCTTCTATTCCCATTCTTTCATTGGTCATTTGTTGCACGGCTTTCACTCCCGTACCCGTAACGCTTTGGTACGTTGATACAACCACTCTTTTTATAGTGAATCTTTTATGAAGCGGTGATAATACCATAACCATTTGAATGGTAGAGCAATTCGGATTGGCAATAATCTTATCATTCACTGAAAGTGTATTGCCGTTTATTTCCGGTACGATCAAAGGTTTTGCAGGATCCATTCGCCAGGCCGAAGAATTATCAATTACAGTAGAACCCGCCGCTGCGAATTGTGGTGCTAAGAGCAATGAAGTTTCACCACCTGCTGAAAATATAGAGATATCCGGTTTCAATGCAATGGCGTCAGCCGCAGAAATTATCTTTATTTTTTTTCCTTTAAAAATGATTTCTTTTCCAATGGATTTTTCGGAGGCAACTGCGATTAATTCAGAAACAGGAAAATTTCTCTCCTCCAGTATGTTTATAATTTTATTTCCAACAAGTCCTGTGGCTCCTACTACGGCTATTTTCATTAGTAAAGTTTTGTATTAAAAATGGAATAGAAAGGATAAATCTATTATCTTTAAAAGTCAAAGCTAACTCCTTATGTGTAAAAAGATCCTTTACTCTTTCCTCTTATTAATATTTGTTCATTCAGCCATTAAAGCACAGGTCGTTGAAAACTTTAGTGATGGAGATTTTACTGCTAATCCTGCGTGGGTAGGTGGCGTATCAGATTTTATTGTAAATGGAAATTTTCAATTACAAAGTAATAATTCAGTGGCAAACAGTACCTATTACTTAAGTACTGCCAGCACAATGGCGACAGTTGCAGAGTGGGATTTCTGGGTAAGTCTTGATTTCAATCCATCATCTGCTAACTATGTTGATGTGTATTTAGCGGCTTCCGCAAGTGATTTATCGCTTAACAGTACTTCGGGTTATTTTGTAAGATTAGGCGGTACCGATGATGAAATTTCTTTATTTCGCAAATCCAACACAGGCCTTATTGTAAAAATTATTGACGGTGTGGATGCGGTCTTAAACAAGAGTAACAATACAATTAAAATAAGGGTTGTAAGAGATACGGACAATCGGTGGGTACTTTCCAGGGATATCAGCGGCACAGGGAATTCATTTATAAGTGAAGGATCTGTCGTAGATGCCACCTACAATACTTCAGCATATTTTGGTTTTTTGGTGAAACAAAGTACAGCGAGTTTTTTTCTAAAACATTATTTTGATGACATAGAAATTAAAGCCTATGCACCCGATGTAACTCCTCCGGTCATTCAAAATGTGGCTGCCATTTCCAACAAGCAGGTTACGGTGCTGTTTAATGAACCTATTGATCCAACCACAGGAAATACGCCATCAAATTACGCTGCCAATACCGGTTTAGGAATGCCGGCATTCGCACAAATAGACGTCTCGAATCCGGCACTCGTGTACCTTACCTTTTCAAATCCCTTTACTAACGGTGTTGAATACACGCTAACTGTTTCCGGCATAAAAGACCTGGCGGGAAATCAAATGCCTGCAGCCACTTCAAAATTTAGTTTTTATACTCCGCAGCGTTATGATGTGGTAATTGATGAATTATTCCCGGATCCTTCACCACAAATTGGCTTGCCATTATATAAATACCTGGAATTAAGAAATGTAAGTAAATTCCCTGTCAACTTACAGGGATGGAAAATAACAGATGGCTCCTCTACAGCTATCTTGCCTTCTTTTCAATTAATGGCTGATAGTTTTGTAATAGTTTGTGCGACCAATTCTGCCTTTGCTTTTACAGGCTATGGCCCCACATTGGGCGTGAGCAATTTTCCTTCGATGAATATCAGTGGCGGCACAATCGTTCTGAAATCTAATAATGATGCTACAATTCATGCCGTTCAATATGATCTTACCTCCTACAAAAATGACCTGAAAAAAGATGGCGGCTGGTCAATAGAAATGATTGATACAAAAAATGCATGCGCCGGAAGTGAAAACTGGCAGGCAAGTAAAGATAATTCCGGCGGTACACCTGGCAGAAAGAATTCTGTAGATGGCACTCTTCCGGCAAATGTTTCTCCTAAATTACTGAAAGCTTTCGCTGCTACATCAAATATAGTAACGCTTGTTTTCAATAAAACATTAGATAGCCTGCAATTGGCCACCATAGCCAATTATACGTTTGACAATGGAATAACACCGTTAGCTGCAGTTCCTGTTACACCATTTTTTGACAGGGTAAATATTACTATCAATACAACGATTGTTGCGGGCACCATTTACACAGTGAAAGCCGGGGCTCTTATAGATTGTACAGGTGGCAGCTTAGGTGTAAATAATAGTGCAAAATTTGGTCTTGCCCAGGATGCTGATTCCATGGATGTGATCGTAAATGAAATTTTATACAATCCTCTTCCTGGTGGGGTGGATTATATAGAAATTTACAACAGAAGTAAAAAGATAATTGACCTAAGTAAAGTCTACCTGGCAAATAGAAATTCTACCGGAAGCGTGAGTAGCATATCGCAGGTCTCGATGGAAAGTGTTTTACTATTCCCGGGGGATTTTAGTCTTCTAACTTCCAATATTGCAGCGGTAAAAAGCCAGTACATTACAACGAATCCGGATGCATTTATTCAGATGAATAGTTTTCCAACCTACTCCATTACAAGTGGAAACGTAATTCTTTTAAACATACAGGGCAATATTTTAGATGAAGTAAATTACACGGATAAATGGCATTTTGCGTTAATTGCCAACAGGCAAGGAGTATCATTAGAAAGGATCGACTATAACGGCCCTTCGGTCCAAAGTAATTTTCATTCTGCTGCTACATCTGTGGGATATGGTACGCCCGGTTATAAAAATTCGCAAAATGATGAGGCGGAAAATGCCTTTGGCCTCATAACTGTTACACCGGAAGTTTTTTCACCTGATAATGATGGTACGGATGATTTTGTTACCATTAATTATAATTTTCCTGAACCCGGATATATATCAAATATTACCATTTTTGATGCATTAGGCCGACCTGTTCGGTTCCTTCAAAAGAGTTCACTAAGTGGGGTAAAAGGTTATTATCGCTGGGATGGTCTTGGTGATAAAAATCAGCGACTACCACAAGGAATTTACATTGTCTATACAGAAATATTTAATGCTGCGGGTAAAACGAAAAAGTTCAAAAATACAGTGGTGCTGGCGAGAAGGTTTTGAGTAGGTATTAGGTTGTAGGTATTAGGTTGTGGCTATGAGCGATGAGCTTTGAGCAATGTTCTTTGAGCTGTTAGAAAGCCGCACAGACAAAAATAAAATGCTTATTCGGATAAATGATTGGTTGAAATAAGGTGTAATTTTTGTTTATTAAATATCAATAAGAATAATCATTATGGCACATTCATTTAAAGTTGGCGATCATGTGAAATGGAATTCAGAAGCTGGCCATGTTTCAGGGAAAATTATTAAAATCCATACAACAGATT
>JBDTEF010000379.1:0-10132 GCA_039922615.1 Ginsengibacter sp. | reverse complement strand
ATAAAATATGTTGAAGCTTTTGAAGATTCTCAATATGGAGAATTGCTTACTAAATCAAATCTAACCTATTATTTTCCGTTCCTGAAGCCTGTAAATAATTAGGATTAGGTAGAATTGATTATTTAATCATAAAAGCCGGTTGAGTTATCAGCCGGTTTTTTTTGCGCAAAGATTTTTAAACTGGTAAAGCGTAATTAATAAATTTTTACAAGAGCCTTGTTGAGTGAAAAATACCTTGGAAATAAAATGCAGCTATGAGATTCCTGGGATAAAAAAAGGTTACCAATCTCATAATACAATGATGCGGAAGGATTTAATAGCTGTTTTATTAAATAAGAAAATTTTAGCATCATTTGGTAAAATGAATGACTTTGATTTTTAGACTGAGATAATTTCTAACAAAAAAATAAGGAAGAATTTTTTTTTATTTTTATAGAGCATCTTCCACTTTTTTTATACGCAATATCAACTCAATACAAGCCCGCCCGTTGTGATAAGGGCATTTCCATAATCCAACTTTATCATCATCCATCAATTCATAGTTTTCTGTAACACCCCAAAACCATTCGCCATTATTTGTATCAAGGATATGCTTTTGCACAAATTTCCAGGAATTGAAAGAATGTGTGAGGTAGCTTTCCTTCTGAGTTATCTGCCAGGCATTAAAAAAGCCAATCATCGCCTCTGCCTGCGGCCACCAATGCTTTTCTTTTATTAAATGATTCTTATTCACATCGTATTCATACCATAGACCGCCATCTTTATCAAGGCCTTCTATCGTAGCGTCTGCCATCAGTATAGAATACTTTTTTATTTTTTCAAGTAGCTTTTCGTTTGATATGATCTCTACTGCTTCCTGCACCAGCCAGGCCGCTTCAATATCATGTCCATACGATATTATGTGTGACCTCACGTTCCATTCTCCATCAAAAAATAAATGAAGGTGATTTGATTTGAAATCAATAATATGATCAAAAAAAATATGAATTAGTTCTTCGATCTTTTGCTTCAAATCTCCGTTTGGCCATACTTTATAGAGATTAGCAAATCCTTCCAACACATGCAAATGGGTGTTCATGGATTTTTTTTCGTTGGCATCTTTGTCACTAAGACGCAGATCTTTTATTTCCTGCCAGTCAGCAGTTAACGCTTCTATATAACCTCCATACTTTTTATCGTAACTGTGTTCTACGATCAGGTGATACAAGTCAATGGCTAACTTCCTGGCTGTTTCATTTTTTGTCGCGTGATAATATTCACTCAATCCATAAATGGCAAAGGTTAAAGCATAGATCTGCTTTTTGGTATCAAGCATATTCCCCTGGTAATCTACACTCCAATAAATGCCGCCGTTTTTCTTGTCAATAAAATGTGTAACGATATATTGATAAGCTCTTTCCGCAATAGGCAAATAATCCTCATTGCCATTCAGATTAAATGCAGCGGAAAATGTCCATAAGATCCTGCTATTTAAAACGGATCCTTTTGGTGCTTCATTATATACTTTGTTTACATTATCCAGTTTTCCGTAAAAGCCACCAAATGCAGCGTCAACAGTATTCTTCTCCCAATAAGATAATATATCAGACAACTCATTTTCGAGTTCGCTTCTATACTTTGTAAGTATTTTCAGAGACGATATTTCGCTTTTTTCCGGCAAGATTAAATTTTTTAAAAGATCTCTTCCAGCCAGGTTGCTGTAAAAAGAATTTAAAACGATTTTATTTTTTGAAGAAATGTTTTTATGCTTCTGCCATGTTATGCTCTTTCGTCTGTTCTTCTCCATTTTGGCTGGCAACTGGATTATTCTGCTCAATTATTTTCATAATCGTATGCACGGAAGAGGCAGAAGTAAATCCATCTTCAGGGGTGCAAGTCACATAATCTATCAATTTTTCTATGGAAGAAACTGCCACATGCATTTTTAAATCTGCTGAAGCATAATAAATAAAAACAGTTCCATCATTATCTGCTATCCAGCCATTTGAAAACGTAACATTAGATACATCGCCAACTCTTTCATCGCCTGCGGGTGCCATAAAATAGCCGCCGGGTTTATGAATTACCTTGGTAAGATCATGCAAATCGGTCATGAACATATACAATACATACCGTAAGCCTGCAGCTGTATTTCGTACACCATGAGCCAGGTGAAGCCAGCCTTTTTCAGTTTTAATTGGCGCCGGACCAAGGCCGTTCTTTGCTTCATAAACCGTATGGTATCTTTTTTTGTCAATGACTATTTCTTTGTCAATGACTGCTTGGGTCATGTCGTCGCAAACGCCGAAACCTATGCCACCACCGGCACCTGCATCAATAAAACTATCCTGCGGACGTGTATAGAGCGCATACTTTCCGTTATAAAATGCAGGATGCAATACTACATTTCTTTGCTGAGGTGAAGGTGTTTTCAAATCGGGCAAACGTTCCCAATTTTTTAAATCTTTGGTACGGGCTATTCCGCATTGTGCAATAGCGGAAGACTGGTCGCCTTCAGGGGCTTTAGGATCGCGCCTCTCTGCACAGAATAAACCATAAATCCAACCATCCTCATGCTGAACGATGCGCATATCGTACAAATTTGTCTCACCGGCTACAGATGGCATTTCTACCGGTGTATTCCAGAATTTAAAATTGTCTATACCATTTTCGCTTTCAGCCACAGCAAAAAATGATTTGCGATCTTTTCCTTCGACTCTCGCAACCAGCATGTATTTATCATTAAACTTTATGGCACCAGCATTAAAAACTGCATTGATACCAAATCTTTCCAGTAAAAAAGGGTTGGATACAGGATCAAGGACAAATCGCCATTCAAGTGGTGTATGCAGCGGCGTAAGTATCGGGTTTTCAAACCTGTTATAAACACCATTATTAGAATTTTTTTCAACATTTCTTTTAAGTAATAATTCGTTGTGTGTATTACGCAGGTAATTTTTTCTATTTTGAAAGTATTCGTTCATCTTGTGAAATTTTATTGCTTAAATGGTTTTAGTTATGATTTTCTCCTAGAGATAGCTTTTCATTTTTTATGTTGTTTTTTACCCTCAAGGTGAAGGAATACTATCTTCTGATTCCTTTCTTCTTCTTTCTTCCAATTCATTGCTCACTTTCAACATAAAAGAATCGCTTAGTTTATAAAAAATAATAAAAGCTGCTGATAATAAAGCTCCCGCAGCAGGAATAAAGCTCAACATCATTTTAATTCCCGTTCGTGCTTCTTCTGTCTGAACCATATTCGCCTCAAAGCCCCACAGGGCAAGCATCCAGCCCGTGATAGCGCCACCTAAGGTCCAGCCTAATTTTTGCGACATAGATGAAGAGGAAAATATCAATCCCGTAGCCCTGCGCCCTGTTTGCCATTCTGAATAATCAGCAATGTCTGCGTACATAGACCATAGTAAAGGGAAAACGCTACCTGCACAAATGCTGATTAAGAATTGAAATAAGAAGATCAGGAAAATATTATTCTCGGTAAAGAAGAAGAAAATGCAACTCAATATGCAGGCAATGACCATCGCATATAAGAAGGTGTTTTTCTTTCCAATCCTGTCTGATACAGGTTTTGCTAAAATTACGCCTACAATATTCGCAGCCTGCCCAAGCACCAAATAAAGTGTGCTGTAATTAATGGCCAGGTCAAAAAATGGTAGTTGAAAGGCTTCCTGGTTTTTAAAATAATATTTAAAATAGTAAATGGTGGAGCCATCACGCAATGAATTAAATACCAAAGTGGCGACACCTGCTCCCAAAAGAATGAACCACGGTTTATTTTTTGCGAGGTTGGCGAGGTCAGCCTTTAATGAAGTTTTCTGCTCTTTAGGCGGTTTGACCCTTTCGCGCGTCCAGGCAAAAGTCAGGAAGAATAAAACAGCAGCGATAATACCATAAATAATAACAGAAGTTTGCCATCCTTTTGCAGTATCTATTCCTGTGGCTGTTTTTCCGAGGGCGGCTACCAATGGTTCAGCCGTGGCTAATACAAGAATACTTCCTGCAAATGCAAAAACAAAACGAAAGGTTGCCAGTGTCGTACGTTCCTTGATATTGGATGTCATCACGCCCATAAGTGAAGCATAAGGCACATTGATAAAAGAATATACCATCATCATTAATGTGTAGGTCAGGTAGGCATAAATTAACTTGCCTGATATGCTAAAATCCGGAGATGAAAAAGTGAGGACACCTGCTATGGCAAAAGGTATCGCCATCCACAAAAGATATGGCCGGAACTTTCCCCATTTTGTATTGGTTCTGTCAGAAACTACGCCGATGACCGGATCTAAGAAGGTATCCCAAATCCGGGTAACTAAAAACATAGTGCCGGCAGCCGCTGCAGCTAATCCAAATACATCGGTATAAAAGAACAATAAGTAAACTGAAAATAATTTCCAGAACATGGATGATGCAAAATCACCAAAGCCATAGCCTATTTTTTCTTTTAATTTTAGTGTTTGACTTATTGCCATTTAATTTTATTTTCTTTATTTGAATTCTTTTTATTTTTTGCTCGTAGTAAGATAAAAATTATTTACTTTCTGTTATAACTAACTGAACCTACTCACTTATACACCATTTTAAAATTCAAATCTTTTTGAAATAAAATATTAGGTTCTTTAGAAAATTTTATAAAATCCTTTTCTGATACCTGTCCCTTGTAAGGGACATAATATTCATTCTCACCGGATGGTTTCAATCCCGCATTGCGCCATGCCATTGCATAAGAAATTTTGTGATGACCTAACGCCTTTAAAAATACGGTTGTCCACCAGGTACTGTCCGGGATAGCAGGATAACCAAATTCAGTGAGTGCAGGAATTTTATTTCTATCAGATGCAATCTCCGTAAGCATTGTAAGCATCTTATCTGCAGATTGAATGAACTTTTCATTTGCTTCCGGGCCATCCTTTCGTTGATAAATGTCGAAGCCCAACATATCTACCCATTCGTTGCCGGGATACTTTTCCAGGTATTCTTCTTTGGAAGAAAACTGGTCAGTATTGAAAGCATATAAAAGTTGGTGAATATTTTTGGTATCTCTTAAATAAGAAATGGTAAAATGCCAAAGCTCTTTGAATTGTTCCGGTGTACAATGATCTTTTCCCCACCAAAACCAATTGCCATTTAATTCATGAAAAAGACGCAGTATAACGGGAATGGGTACACCGTTTTTATCTTTTAAACTCATTAAAAAATCCGCAACTTTATCCAAATAAGTTTTATACAATTCATTTTTTTCACCACCCGGCAAAATAGAGGTAACGGTCCCTTCGGCCGGATCCCACGCTTTTTTCCCGGTTAATGGATTCGTTAAATGCCAGCTGATTGTGATAATGCCACCACGTGAATAAGCAGTCTTAATAAATCCCCGCATTTTATCAAATGGCACACTGTCAAGATTGACCGGTTGATCGAGTTCAAGATGACCGAGTTCGTATCCATAAATTGCCGGATAATCACCTGTAACTTCTTTTACATCGCTTTTGCCGGGAACATATTGCCAACCAACGCCATAAGCGAGATCATCCTGGTGGCCAAACATGATTGCTTTATTGATCAGTTTTTTCAGGTTGTGATAAAGATGGAGCGTTTGAATAGTTGCTTTTGGATCAATAGGTTGCCCTACCCGGCTATTGTCATTTGTAATTCCTTTTACCTTAGAACCAACAGGTAACTTTATATGGTTATTGATTGAAGACTTTTGTGCAACCATATTGCCGGCCAGGAGAGATAATAATAATATTGTAAGGCATCTTTTCATATTAAAACTTATATTAAAAAACGATTTGATAAAAATCCTTATTCCTGCTGCTACCTTTTAATTCATGGATCAAATCCGATAAAAGAATAATTTATAGTTTATTGTAAATAATAGTAAAATAGGCATTGGTTGAAAATGTGGTGGCACTGCTATTTGTCGCCCAAGCTGGATCTACCATATTCATGGTTCCACCATCGCCATTCCAGCACCAACCTAAAACAGGCCATCCTTTCGATTTGGCATAATCTATACAAGCCGACCAATCTACATTTCCACCACCGCCATTTCCAAATTCACCTATGATTCCTCTTCTTCCTGTTTTGATAATATCATCCAGGTCAGAAGCCTGGAAATTGTGATTTTTCCCCTGGTTGTATCCATTTGAATAGATATGTGCCGACAAAACAATATTTGTGTCTGAAATTACCGGGTTACTTGTTTTGCAAGCCTGGTATGCAGTATAAGTTTCCTGGCCATAACCGGGAATGTCGATGATAATGGCACCTTTATAAACGGTTCGAACAATAGATATCGCACTATTATAACTTGTTGCATAAGTAGCTGCACTGATATTGTGGCTGCCCCATTCATTCATCATGTTAATGATAAAATTACCTCCAAGAGCTACATAGTTTGTTTTCCACCAATTGGCTGCATCCATCAAATCCTGCGCGTTATCCGATCCCAGGACTTTATATTTATGATAGGTTGCAATCACCTGGTAGCCGTTTTCTTTGGCCTCTTTAATCCATTGAATTGCTTGTATTACCTTGTCAGGTTCAATCTCAATGCGAACTGTTTTAATTTTTGACTGTTGTTTCATCAAGTCCCATGCAAAATTTGGCATACCATCATTATAATAGGAAGGTTGTAAATTGACACCACTTTTGATTGTATCTGGTTGGGCCTGCTTTGGTGGTGGAGGAGGAGGTGGAACTGCCGGAATTTCCGGCGCTGGCGTTGAATCGCTTTTTTTACTACAACTTGATAAGTTGATAGCTATTGCGAAAAGAAACAATAGAATGTACGGGAGTATGTAATTTCCTTTTTTCATGAATTAAAATCGATCATGTGAATTTTTTAAAGACAACTATTAACCTGTATGAATACCAAAATAGGGATGCCCACACTATTACGGGATTATTTACTGCCTACCTAGTCTACCAATATTGTAAACGTCTATTCAGTATTTACCAAATTAGTCAGTTAAATCAAGGGGAAAAGCCCATAACAACTATTTTTAATTTAACTACCACCCATTTATCTCACTGGGTGGTAGTTTTACTAAATCGTTGAGGGTGGATAATGCAATATTTACTTTATAAAAATCACATCATCGAAATAATAGGTTTCATCCACATCGCCACCCTGGCCTTTCAGGAAGAAACCTAATTGTTGTAGCGTTTTACCGGGTGCCCAGAAATCAATTGAATTGAGGGGTATTTTAAAATAAGTCCAGACATTAGCCGGAACAGTAATCGGGTTACTACCATTTTGCCCAAATCCGGTAGATGATGTATTCGTTTGTAGGTTAAGTATATGATTTACTGTACCACCTTTTACCCAGAAGGAAACATATTTATACTCTGCAGAATAGGGCAAACTTGGATACCAGTTTTGAAAACTCTCTATTTGCCACTGCCCGGCAGGGTAAGTAACCATAAATGAGGCAGTACCGGATTTAACCTCTTTAGTGGATATACCTGAAGGATGATGCCATGAACCATCTTCCCAATTATTTGCATAATCATCGGTAAAGATTACATAGGCTTTATCCAGATTAACCATTGCTTGTCCTGCCACTTGAAATACCGGTGTACCTGCCGCTGAATAATCAAATTTCAAAAACCCTTGAATCATATTTGTTGAAGGAAACTGTAATGTAATTACGGAATCATTTTGATTGACAACAGTAAGATCTGTACTAATTGTTTGTGCTGAATCTACCAACTTTACATCTGTGACTGCTCCAAATCCTACACCCGTTAATGTGATTTGACTTCCTGCGGAAAAGTTATAATTCGAGTAAGTCATCGGTGTTGGCGGTGGTGGTATTATTGTAAATTTATAGTTTGCAGTACCATACAAAGTTGTTACAACAAGACTATCAGTTGCTTTGGGTCCAAAGTAAGGCGTTAATCCTGGAACAGCTACAATAATAGTGTTATCAGTACTTAAGGCACGATTGAAATAAGCAATAGTTCCATTAAAAGTAATCTTAGTCGCACTGCCCAAATTAGTGCCATGCAATACATAATAATTACCCAGATACCCCGCATTGGTTACAGAATCAAAAGGGTGAGAATTTTGAATACTTCCTACATTTGAAGTAGTATAATTACCGGAGGCATCTAAAGTAGTGGCATATAAAGCAATAAGTGCCGTATCACCTTTACTTAGGGTATGCACTGAGGTAATTTCCGGGTTTCCTTTGCCAGGGGTAAAGCCTTCGCTGTTATACTTTTTGCATGATCCTAACCCTACAAGGATTAGTAGGGCTAACAATGACCCGGGTATGTTTTTTATTTTAAAGCTATTCATAGTATATATTTTGAAACTTATTTAAAAATGTATGGAACCGGAGGCAGCAACAAGGCCGGATCTGCCTCGGTATCTGACTGGGGTATTGGAGTGATAAATTGTGCATCTGTTATTGAAAGATATAGGGGATAAAGCGTATAATCTTTATAATTATTAAGTGCTGTACCACCACTGGCATCTCCTACATTTTGCGACATAATGATAGCACGTCCTACCGGGTGTGTTGGAGAGTCAAACCCATCAACACGTGTAATATCGTACCAATAATCTGCTTCACCTGCAAATTCTAACCTTCTTTCTTTCAATAAATCTCTATAAGAGAAACTTAACACCGGAGGTTCACCTGCACGACTTCTAACCATATTGAAATATTGTAAGGCTTTTGCATCAGAAGTGGTAGCCGAAGTGTCGATACCTTTTCCTACAGCGCCTGCCTGTTTTCCTAAAATAGCTTCTGCTTCAATTAACAATATATCTGCATAGCGCAAAATATAAGTATTATTACTGGTAGCTTGTTTAGCAGTTTTTCCGCCATTATCATCGGGTGTTCCCACTACATATTTTTTAAGTCCGGCGTGTGTTCCCTGAGCATTCACATTTAAAGGTACTGTATATCCACCAGCTGATTTGTGAATTTCTGAATAGTATGCGCCCGGATCCATAATGGTACCATGTCTTCTGATACTATCACCTGCAGCAGTATAAGCTGCCTGCAAACTATAAGTGGGCCCTAATTCTGCATAACCATCTCCTGTGCCTGTAATATCATTTACGGGAGCAATTACCGATTGAATCTGGTTGGCAAAACCATATCCTCCATTTGAATTCCATTGCAAAGCAATCATAGATTCTTTGCAATTATTACCTGCCAATTCAAACATATTTGTAAAAGATATCGGATTGCCACTCGTTCCAACCAGGCCAAATTCACCACTATTTATTACTTTTTCAGCGGCTATTTGTGCATTGGCATAATCCTGCATATACAGGTATACTTTGGCTAACAAACCAGAAGCAGAACCACTCGATGCGTGGCCGGTACCTGCAACTCCCGGCGTACAATTTTCCTCGGCAAACTTTAAATCGTTTACGATAAACGTATATACATCTTTTACAGGGTTAGTGCGTACTGAATCAAATGTTGCTACAAGATCTGTAGGGTTAGTAATAATAGGTACATTGCCAAAAATGCGTACCAAATAGAAGTAAGCGGCAGCACGCATTAAATGAGCTTCACCCAAAGCATTATTAACTGTAACAGCTGGAACATCAGCAGCAGCCGTCGGTAAATTGCTCAATAATGCATTGGATTGGGCGACCACTGTAAATAAAGAATTCCAGGCACTTTGCACACCGCCAGTTGTATTTCCGGCAGAAAAATTAGCAAATGCGCCAAAGGCAGGATCAGTACCTACATAGCAGCGGGCATTGCCACCCTGCAAATCACCCAATGCTAAAAATGCTTTACCATTCAGTCCAAACCATGGTGCTGCATAAAGAATATTAGTACTTGATGCTACCTGTGCAACGGTCTTATAATAAGTGCCGGCTGTAGGTTGATTTTCGGGTGGGCGGTTGAAAAAATCTTTTTTGCAACCGCTACCAATAGCACTAATGATAAGTCCTATCCCGATAATGTATTTTGTATGTTGTTTCATTTTGATCTTAAATTAATTAATTAAAATTGTGCATTCAAACCAAACGTTATGGTCCTTGGTGTAGGGTATCTACCGTAATCTATATTTTGTAATATAGGACTTTGGTTTAAAGATCCAATTTCAGGATCCAAGCCAGTGTATTTTGAGAATATTAATAAGTTTTGTCCACTTA
>JBDTEF010000378.1:0-5695 GCA_039922615.1 Ginsengibacter sp. | reverse complement strand
AATAAAACCTATGAAAACCTGTCTCATCATTGTAGACGTACAAAATGACTTTTGTCCAGGCGGTGTATTAGCTGCCAAAACAGCCAATGAAATTATTCCTGTCATAAACGAATTAATGGAGCATTTTTCATTGATAGTTGCCTCCAAAGATTGGCATCCGGCCAAGAGTATCCATTTTGAAAAATGGCCAGTGCATTGTGTTAGAGCAACTGCCGGCGCTGCATTCCATCCTGATTTAAATATTGAGAAAATTAATGAACTATTTTTAAAAGGAATCGGTAATTACGATGATGGCTACAGTGCATTTGAATCCACCAATATGGATTTAAACTATTGGCTGCAAAAACATGATGTCGATACTGTTTATATCTGTGGCATTGCAACTGAATACTGTGTTTTTCAAACAGCCATTCATGCGCTACAATTTGGGTTCAAAGTGAAAGTGATCAAAGATGCTGTTGCTGAAATAGAAGTAGCGGAAGGTGATACTGCACGCGCGTTTCAAGAGATGGAGAAAGCAGGAATTAGGTTGTTGAGTTCGCAAGAATTTATGGCAGAAAAACAAGTGTTCCAGGTGTGATGTGAGTTAGCAAAATATTTATAAAAATCTCAAGGAATTCAAATATTTATTGAAGGATGATCTAATGATAATTTCGATCGTCAATACGGCTAAATAAAATATAGATTATTGGCTTTTAAAATATTTACCAAAGAGGTCAGGGCAAAATATTTCTTAGATTGTGTTATCTAAATTTACTGAAACTAAGAAATGCTAAAACCTTTCGAATTAAGTTATACAAATATCAACCTGCTGGTTTTTCTTGTGATTATTCCCATTGTTTGGGCATCTATTCTTGATAGAAAATTGCATGCTAAATGGAGATTCAAAATCATTTTCTCCGGGGTGATTTTAATGTTGGGAATTTTACATTTTTTTGGAACAATCAATCTTTTCCAGGCTGGCGTTAACTTCTGTGAGAAAATGATGCATGTGCATAATAGTACCTATGCGGAAAGTTGTGTGATATATTGTGTGCTTCTTCCTTTGGTGGTAACGATTGTGCTGGTTTCGCTACCGATGAAGAAGGTGCAAAAGATTAGAAGGTAAAGAATTATACGATTCCCTTTTTCCAATCCTTAATTCTTAATTCATAATTCTTTAAAGAATTGAATCGTCTTATCTACTACTTGCTGTGTAGCATCAGGCAAATAAATTTCCCTCCACGGATGCTTGCGACCAAAAACATGATCAGTTACCAGGATAAAAACAGAAGCCTTATTATTCAGGGAAGCCAAACGGGAAGCCGTTTCTATCGGGACAGCTTCATCTTTTGTACCGTGGCATAATAAGATAGGAACCTGAATTTTCTTCACCGCACTTTCAACATTTAATCGTTCTTTGTGGGTTTGGAAATCTTCAACCAATTGGTAGTACAAAGGCATATCCTGGTTGGTGCGGCTATTCTTTATATACTCCACTCCTTTCTCCTGCCATTGCGCCATTTTTTCTGCTGACCAATTCGTCCACGGAGTTGTGAGCGCTCCTACTGAAGCCCAGGTAGCCACGCCCTTAATTCTCTTGTCTTCTGACGCTTTTACCAGCACAATGCCACCACCCATACTGTGCCCAATTAGGAAAAGATTATCAGGATCAATCGCCTTCTTGTATGGATTATTTTCTTCCAAAGTCCAGTCAATCACTTTTTCCAAATCGGCCAATTCTATGGTATAATTATTTTGGGCATAGGCTTCTAAATCCACAAATTCTTCCGGCTGTTCCGGCGATGTTCCATTATGGGAAAAATTAAATTTGATAAAAGTGAATCCTGCATCGACAAATTGTTCTGCGATTAAATCAAAATTTGCCCAGTCTTTGAAACCGTTGAAGCCGTGGGAATAGATGATGGTGGGGGATTGGGTATTTTCCGTGAAAAATATATCGAGGGTGATGGGTTTTTGGTTGGTGGTGGGGATTGTGAGGTTTTTGATTTTTTGCATGGGAAGGATATTGTTGATTAAAATGAATTTACATCATTTTGCCACATCATAAATTAAAAACTAAATTCAAATTTTTTATTCTGCTCTTAATTAATTCATCCGCCCTATTTATATCATCAAATGTTATATCAAGATTTCTGACTTCAATATTAATATCTTCATCTAACATTGCAGAAGGCACTTTAAACGATGATGGCTCATTTAAGGTTTCTTGAGAATGCGGATAAACAAGTAATACATTCTTACAATTTCTCCTTAATGCGTAACTCACCATCTGGTTCAAATCACTCTGGTTGACGCCTGATTTTAAACCATCATCTTTAGCTCTCAATTTATATTTAGTATCAATAATTAATTGGTTTTTGAGATAAATGTCATTTCTAATCTGAAAAACTTTTAAGTTGTGGTTCGTGGCTAAGAAATCAGTACTTTGACTTTTCATATTTAAGGAAGGCCATTTATCAGAAACAAAACCAAAAAGGAAATCTTCAAAAATGTATTCCATCGGAAAAAGAAAACAGAAATTCTTACTATCTTCCGAATCCATATCAATCACCTGGTTGGATAAATACAATTTGCATAATTCAAGAATATTTTTGTGAGCCTCGTACAATGGATTCAGCTTTACTTTTTCACAATCCTGGGCATTGCAACTCATATCAGAAACGTCATGCAGAACAAAAAGTATTTGATTTAATTTTTCTTTATTCAAATAGTTTTCACTGATGGCAGAAAGCCTTCGTGTTACGTATTTAATAATGCGATTAAAGAGATTGTCATAAACAAATGGCTCGTGATCACAATAAAAATTTTGCCACTTGCCTGTCGTAAGATTGTGTTTAGTGTAATTTTCAAAAGAAAGGCGGCCTTTCAGAAAAGATGTTTCTTCTTCCACCCTTTGATAGGCCTGGTAAGGTTGTTTTGAAATAACTTCCTCTGCGTAATTAGCGAAAACATAAATTAGTAATTCGAGATAATCATCAAACTTTAATTTTGACACATCGGCGAAAGAAAACGGGAATTTAATCTTCCGGCAATAGGTGAGCCAGTACAAAAGGTTTAGTTGCCATTTTGTTTTATCCTCTTTTTCATCTCCGACAAAGATTTTAGGATAAATTTCTATTCTTAATCCCTCATATTGAACTACACCAACATAGTTTCTTGCTGATATTTTACCATCAATAGTAAAATCAAAAAAACGTTGTTTCTGTATTCTTTCTTCTTGCTTCTCCTCTTCTGTCAGCTCCTCTGACAATTCAATATAACGGTTCCTGCTTTGCCAAACACCCGCCAGGTAGTTGACAAAATCGGGGAGTATTTTTTTATGCTCCTCAAAAGAATCGCTATGCCATTCAAATAATCTCACTCGCAATAATTTGAAAATTATCTTTTATAGAAACTGGTTTTAGAGAAATACTTGATTCTGATAAAATACGTTTCACTGTGTCACTATTGTTCTGGAAATACTCATTTAGAAGTGGGATAATCTTCGTATTAAAAATTCGAACCTTTTCAGTCTCGGGCTTGCTAATAAAAAAAGCATGACCAATAAAAAAATCAGGATTTTTCTTTAAAGCATAAATTGACTGGTTCAAACTTTCCAACAATGAAGCCCACCATGTATCTTCATGATACTCCGGATAAAGAGACTTAAATTCAAAACGTCTTCTTAGCGCAATATCTAATAATGCAATAGAGCGGTCTGCAGTATTCATTGTTCCTATTACATATAAGTTTGAAGGCACACAAAATTTTTCATTGGAGTATGGTAATTCTAACCACATTTCATTTTCTGTGCCCATTCTTTTATCATCTTCCAGCAATGTTATTAATTCACCGAATACTGCCGAAATATTTGCCCGGTTAATTTCGTCTATGAATAATGCGAACTGCTTTACAGGATTATTTTTCGCTTCTTCAAATTTTACAATTCGGTTTTCAAAAGTATCATCATAACATTCTGTAAATGATTCATAGCCCACCAAACGCAATGCTTCTAAGCAACTATTATAGAAAATACCTTTTTTTAATTCAAACTGCAATTCACCAACCTGTTCTTCATCTTCCTTATTTTTTAGCAAAGGTTTAATACCCTCAATAAAATCTTCATAACTATATTTTTGATGAAATGTTATGAATTTAAAACGATTTTTAATTGATTTACCAGCAAAAGATTCTTGAATAGGGTTTGCTGCAATTTCGAGAAGTTCCTGATCAATAATATCTATCAATTCATCTTTTTTGTCAGGAACAATTGACCACTTACTTTCTTTGTTTTTTTGAAAGAGCTGTAAAGAACCTTTAGGTCTGGCAGCCATTTCTGTAGAGGCATCATCGGCATAGGATTGCAGGATCGTCCAAATAGTATTCCGATTGTTTTTCGAATCTGGATTGAGCTTGACTTTAATCAAAGGATTACCTAATAATTCAGTAACCGAAATAGGATGATCAAAACCGTTTAAGACTGCCGCAAGAATTTTCCAAAAAGGATAAATTGGAACTTTTTCTCTTAAAACTTCCTCTGATGTTTTAGTTATACCTCTATCGGTAAAATATTCTTCTTTATACTGATTAAGTTTAAAAGTCTTTCCAGTTCCAGGAGGCCCGTAAAGTATAGTGTTGATAGATACATCTATTTTATTACGCATAGTTTTGGTTCTATTTTCAATTAATTCAAGTAGGCCGTTATATTGTTTCCTTGTGGCAGTAAAATTTGTTCCCTGATTTCCTACTTTCAAATCCGCAAGCTCAGGGTCATTTTTAATGTTTTGCCATAGTAATGGATTGTCCAGAAGATTGTTTGTTATTTCAATACCTGCCTTCAATGAAATTTTAGGTGCTTTTTTCCATAGATGATTATCAGGAGAAATATTGGATTCTGAAGGCTCAGAAGTTATACGGGCAAGTGCGTAGCATCCTGCTTTTTTTCCAGTCAGCCAAAGAATTACCTTATCGCCTTTCTTAATTCTCTCTTTGTGTGCAGCAACCGTCCAATCATGTAAAATATTTTTTCTTACTGCTGTTTCAAAATCAAATTCTTCAGGATTGCATTGGAATATCCAATAATTAATAAATCGGTCATTCCAGATTTTAATCGCTGTATCTCTATAAACTCCGTGAACACCTCGAATGTCCTTTAGCATTGGGTAAATAAAAACTTCGTCTTCTCCTAATTCATACCATTCGACATTGGCGATATTGACATTGTCATTATAGTCAATCTTAAATGATTCAAATTCTGCTTTATATTCCGGGAAATTAGTCACAGGAACGGGTGATTGTAATACTTTCCCTATCGCATTAATATTTTCTCCTTCGCCAATAATAACCAGGTCACCAATCGCATATAGTCTTTCACTGGTACCAATAACTATTGAATGCTTTTTGATTAACTCACAAAAACTAGGTGTACCTATTTTCCAATTACATCTCAATTTCCAAACATTACCTGTTAAAGGAATATCTTCATCAAAAGCAGCACGAAATAATTGATCTCTGAATTCAGTATTGAAAATCGCTTTTTCAAACAATTTATCATTTGCACTTCTAAACCCAGATTTAGTTGTACGTTCTAATTCCTTTTCACATGCATTTGTTATGCATTCCCATTGCAAATCAAATTGATCAGGATTCTTGCAACGATAATAATACGCTAAAGGTTCGCCTTCATACTTACCGACTGTAAAATCCCCGGTTG
>JBDTEF010000377.1:0-6459 GCA_039922615.1 Ginsengibacter sp. | reverse complement strand
ATTATTCAAAATGATATAGGACATAAAATGAGTTCGGTTATGAAAATTATTATAAATACATCTATACAAAATATTTACCATGGTGACATTACAATGCTATCCTACATTTAAGTTCCATTCTTTGCATCAATTGAACATTGACCTTTCTACAATTTAATCAGATATCAAATTTTAAACAAGATCTATTTATTTACTTATAAATTTTTTTCCCATGCCATTCTTTGATTTTCATATTCACCCAACTTTAAAATCCTTATTTTCTGAAAAGGATGACGACTTGCAGCTTAGGAAATTCAGTCCATGGACGCCACTGGATAAAAGCAAAATTCCTTTTTTGCTGAAATGTTGTACCGACTTTCCCAGTATTCTTCAATCACAGGGTAATTTGGCACAATTAGTTGCATCAGATTGCAACCTTGTTTGTATCGCATTGTATATACCCGAAAAAGATATGCTTACCGCTGATCTTCTACAGAAAAGTACCAAAGGCCCGTTGAGCATTTACCTGCAAAAGCACAAAATGGATTCCATTTTAAATGGAAATCCTTATCAGATATTAAGAGCTGATGATTGGCTGACCCTGACTGATGCGGATCAATTTGGCATTTCCAATAAGAAAGTAAAAGTTATAAAAAAAAGGAGTGATTATGATGAAAACGATCAGTCGACTATCCATGTGGTTTTTTCAGTGGAGGGTTGTCACACGCTTTCCTCTGAATTACAAAATTTTGATGTGGATACCATTATCAGAAATATAGATGATTTGCGCAACAATGTTGCGCTCCTGTCTATTAACCTTACTCACATGGAACAATCACCTCTTTGCAATCATGCTTTCGGTATGCAATTTCTAAGCAATGAAGGTTTTCGGCCTTCCGGATTTAAAATCGAAGACAAAGGTATCAGGGTGCTGAAACATTGCTATGAAAATAAAATAATGATTGATATCAAGCACCTAAGTCTTGGCTCCAGGCAGCATTTATATGAACTGCGCCGCTCACCGGAATTTGATGATATCAGGCAGCCTATCGTTTGCACACATGCCGGCTTCACAGGTATTTCTGTAAAGGAAATTCCTGATTATCTTTTTTCGTTTCGTAAATTTTCTGAAAAAGGCTATTCTGTCTACTGGCAGGGGAAACCTGTAAAATATGGCGGTACTCCACGTCCGTGTTTCAATGCATCCAGCATTAATTTGTATGATGAAGACATTATTGAAATTCTGCTTTCGGGTGGTATGATCGGCCTGAGTTTAGATAAACGAATTTTGGGATACCAGGATTTCGAACAGGAATCAGATGGCCGGGATGATTTTCCACTTGAGACAGAATACGTTTCTAACAAAGAGGAAAATATTTTCCTTGGGAACGGTAAAGTTACGATCAGTAAGGCTTTCGTGGATTTCCAGGACAAGGTAATTGGTTGGGATGAAATAGAAGAAGGAGGTGTGGTAGATCCACGCATGAGTGATTACCATCTTAAACATTTTATGGCGCATATTTTACATGTCATAGTAATTGCACAAAAGAATGGCTATGATGTGATGAACGCATTGAACCAGGTATGTATCGGAAGTGATTATGATGGTCTTATTAATCCTGTGTGGGTTTGTGAAACTGCCAACAGCCTGGAACATTTTAAGTCTGAGTTTGAAGACAATTTTGTCCCTTTTGCAAACGATTCAACAATAATGCTTCCCATTGGTTTTGATGTAAAAGTGTTTTCAAAAAAACTATTTTTTGAAAATGGAAGAGACTTTGTAATGAACAGGCTTGATTATTTAAATCAATAATGAAGATGACTTAAAAAACATTAGAGAATGAAAAAATAGGTTGTTTTTTGATTAAGAGAACTGGTTCAGGTGATCTAATTAATCAGATGAATTCCTGAGATATTTGTGGGGAAATAGCAGACCCGTAAACAATTTTTATTTCGATTAGAGGAATTCCATTTAAACTAATTTCCTGTTTTGAGGGCTTTTACTGTGCCGGTTTATTTACAAAATTCATCAATTTATACATACATCCTACCATCATATATTTTTTTAAAAAAAATATGGTGCTTTTCCATGAAAAGTTTAGTGGAATTTCCCTGATAGATCCTTGGCTATAAGGTTAATTTTGATTTCCTCCAGGTGGAAGTGCTGAAGAGCAGGAATAAGTGTGCCATTCATTTATCTCCTAAAAATCTATCATTATACCCAATAAATAAATATTTTTATGGACGCAATATCAGACCTAACCTCACGGGCAATTTCCTTTATCACAGCTGTTCAAACAACATTGCTCAATGGAGAAATTTATCTTGAAAATGATACTGATAAAGTCAATATTCTAACGGTATCTCATACCCATTTTGAAGCAATATTTCGAAGCCTGATAGAGAATGAATCGTTGGAACAAAAGTTTGGTGTGAGGGCTGCGGAATTGGTATGGATAAGCAACAAAAAAGTTGAGAATGTGGCTGCTATCAATTATAGCATTAAAATTTCCACAAACCTTATTAAATGGATCTATGAAAACAGGGAAAATGGAATTACCGCCTTTCATCAATCATACGGTGGATTTCCTACACCTTATAACTGGAGAATCATAATCACCAAAATTTTATATGATAATTCAGCAGAGCGTCTAAGCCTCGCTAAAGCATTGGAATATTTACCGATACAAATAATACTTGCTTTAGGCGGTGGAGGACTTGATGTAGTAGCACAAAGGATTCTACAGATGTGGGGTACAAGCAATGATGATAAAAAAGCATTGCTAAATGAGGATGAAATTAAAATAGGAAATAAGTTTAAAAATATAGAAAATCCATCTGGACCTGGTCCTGAGGAATTATTGCAAAATAATTCCTTATTGCTGCAACACCTCATCCAGGAAAATGCACCTTTATCATTTGAATTAATTTTCAATGAAGAACTAAAAGAGATAGAGCGTAATCGTAACAGGAGGCAGGATGAACAAATAGTTACAGGAATAGAGGACAAGTCTATAAAATTTAATATAATCGGAAATGCGAAAATCAATGACCCTTTTGCAAAAGTGAGAGAAATGGAAATCAGTGCATTGGCTTTTTCAGGAGGAGGTATCAGATCTGCTACTTTTAATCTTGGCATTTTACAGGGGCTTGCCGGAAAGAACCTGATAGGCACATTTGATTATTTATCTACCGTGTCAGGAGGAGGCTACATCGGAAGTTGGCTTGCATCATGGATAAAAAGAGAGGAATCTGTGGTGAAAGTATCTAACCGCCTTTGCCCTGATAAGTCGCCTGATCCGGCAGGTTCGGAACTGATGCCGATAAAATGGCTCAGGATGTTCAGTAATTATTTCGCGCCTAATGCGAGTATCATGTCTGTTGATTCCTGGACTGTTGGCATTACCTGGTTGCGAAACACACTTTTGAATCAGCTCGTCATTCTCTTGCTCATATTAGCCATATTGTTTTCCGGGAATTTATTGTTTGTATTCTGGCATGGTCAGCTTATTCCAAAGAGAACCATTTCATGGGAAGAAATGCTGGGCTGGAGCGCATTAATTTTAGTGCCGGTTTCGTTTCTTGCGGGAATGGGCATGTATGCTTATCACAAGGAAAATTTTAGAAAAATAAATATCCGCAGAAAATATACAAATAATATAAGTTTAGGCATCATTGCCTTTGCCATATTCGGATCCTATTTTATCAGCGCATGGTTATCCATTACGTCCTTAAAAATGGAGATTCCATCAACTGCTTTCTATGCTAAAATTACATTCTTTGCTCCTGCAGGAATAGTTGCATTTTTTTCTTTGTTAATTGTAGGTTTCCTGGGAAATTACATTTACGATATTAAAAAATACAAAAAAAGTAATATAGCAGCGTTCTTTACCTATTTTAGTATAACCTTATTTTCGGCAATTTTTGGCCTTATTTGCCTTGCCGGAGTTTCCGTATTGCTGGAGAACATACATGCTATTACAATTGGTTCGACGCTTGTAAGAAAAACTATTCTGCAATTTATTTTTGGAATTCCTTTGACTTTAGAGGTCTTTACATTCACAGTAATCGCCCGGATGGCATTAATGGGCAAATTTTTTCCTGATGAAAGACGTGAATGGTGGGGGAGAATTGGTGCGCATATTCACAGAATTTCTTTTTTGTGGATACTTGTTTCTGCTGCCGGATTACTTGGGTGGCCTTTTCTGAAATACGCATTTAATTCATGGGCAATTCCGGCAATTGCAGCTACTGCAGGAGGGTGGATAGCCTTGGTTGGTTTTTGTGTGAAGGCAGCTTTTAGCGCTAAAACAACCGGGGCAGGAAATGAGAAGGGAGCCTATTCAACACTTCTAAATGTACTGGGTAAAATAGGCCCTTATCTTTTTATTGCAGGCTTATTAATCTTACTTCCCGCCTTGACTAATACTTTTGTTTACCATCCATTACTATTTGCTAATAATAAATTTTCTATAGGCGTTGAAGCGCCGACCTATCATCTTGCAGTACAGAACCTGATCATAATGGGTATATGTGCAGGGCTGGCATTCCTATTAGCGAGACAATTGGGCGTCAACGAATTTTCAATGTATAATTTTTATAAAAACCGTTTGGTTCGTGCCTATCTCGGCGGTACAAGGCGCAGTACAGAAAGACAACAAACGGCTAATCCATTCACAGGATTTGACAGTTTGGATGACGAAAAACTATGTAAATTAAAAAATGAATTTGGCTATTATGGACCTTATCCGATCCTAAACTGTGCATTGAATGCGTCTCAGGGACAGGATTTAGACAGGCAGGACCGCAAGGCAGAGTCATTTATATTTTCTCCTTTATTTTGTGGTTTCGATTTTAGTATGGCGAGGTCATCTGCCGATAAGAAAAAGTCTTATGATTATTCTTTTCGCGAAACGAAAGATTATGCTTTCAAAGATGAAGGCCCAACGATTGGAACTGCAATGGCCATATCAGGTGCCGCTGTTAATCCTAATCAGGGTTACCATTCTTCCCCTGCGACAGCATTTTTATTAACCATCTTTAACGCCCAAATGGGCCGCTGGCTTGGTAATCCCAGGAAAAATTCCTGGCGCAATTCTGATCCTGCAAATGGACTCGGCTTCATCATCTATAATCTTGTAAATAATACAAGTACCCGCGATAGATTTATAGCACTGTCAGATGGTGGTCACTTTGATAATATGGGCCTTTATGAAATGGTGCGGAGAAAATGTCCGTATATTATTCTTTGTGACGCAGAACAGGACAATAATTTTACCTGTGAAGGCCTTGCAAGCGCCATCAGGCGATGTCGAATTGATTTCGGGGCTGAAATATTAATCGATATTTCTAAAATTACAGATAGAAGTGATGGCAGACACTCAAAGTCGCATTTTGCTATTGGAGAAATTACCTACGTAGGTGACAATTTAAAAGGCGTCCTTTTATATATAAAATCGTCCATTATGGGTAACGAACCTGTGGATGTTTATGAATATGCCATGAAAAATAAAACATTTCCACATCAGACTACAGCAGATCAGTTCTTTGATGAAGAGCAATTTGAAAGTTATAGAAAATTAGGATTGTATATAGCCGGGGTGGTGCTTTCAGACAAAGAAGTTATTAGCAAATTTAAATTCAATTATAAGTCAAAACCTGAAGATGAAAATGTAGAATAATAGAAAAACTATTTACATTTTTTCTAAATGCTTTTGAAGATTTTTTATCGAAAAGCAGGTGTGAAATGTTGGATAACCCCGATTATCACCAATATGGATTCAATCGAAAAAAAGATTTTGAAATGCAGATTGGTCACCATAATATTCCGTGAAACCTTCCCTTACTGTTATAGTAATAATTTATTTAATTACAAAATAGAAGTGGAAAATAGTACCCTACCTATCAAATAATATGTAAAAAATACCAGAAATAAAAAATTACAGATCGAAAAAATAAAAACAAATTTTTACGCTTATCTTCATTTAATAATTATATCAAATAAATATTTTCACATTTTTCTTTTATAAATCTCATTCAATTCTTAAAACTTCATCAATGAAAAAAGCAATTTTATCTCTTTGTATTTTAATGTTTGCATTTACAGGTATTCACGCGCAGGCATCAACCGCCACTGCTGCTAAAGCTAATTTCCTTGGCACCTGGGATTTTGTCATGTTAGGCGTGCCGGATGGTGATGTAAATTGCAAACTTATTTTGGATGAAAAAGATGGTAAATTATCCGGATATTTTAAGTTTGATGAAACAGATGCCGGCAAAATTGCTATCGAAAATCCAATTATAAAAGATAGTGTACTTACATTTAATGCTCCACTCAAATCTTATGATGTAGATTTTAATTTGTCACAAAATAAAGATGGTCAATTAAATGGTACATTATTCAATGGTATGTTTAATGCTACCGCAAAAAGAAGTGAAACTGCAGAGTCTGCAAAAGGGAAATAACCCGTACAATCATCT
>JBDTEF010000376.1:0-10587 GCA_039922615.1 Ginsengibacter sp. | reverse complement strand
AAGACAGGCTAACTTTGTCGTTTGGCTTACGCAATTTATTATTATAAAAAATTATTTATAGCCTTACACAGGTTAAAACCGTCAAGATGAATTTCAACAAAAATATTTACCGGGTTGCAGTCTCATTTTCTTTATTGGTATTTATTGCCTGTAATGGTAGCAAGGATAAAAATGCGGCAGCCGCAGCTGCTGCGAATATGGTGAAAGACTATGCCGTAATTACGATAGAACCTCGTAGTTTCACACTCAATAGCGATTATCCTGCAACAATTGAGGGACAGCAAAACGTAGAAATCAGGCCAAAAATAGATGGCTATATTGAAAAAATTTATGTGGATGAAGGATCTTCCGTTACCAAAGGACAAATTTTATTTAAAATAAGCGCACCACAATTTGAGCAGGCTGTACGTACTGCCCGCGCTGATATTCAAATAGCTCTGGCCAATGTGAATGCAGCACAGATGGATGTAAATAAGGTACAACCACTTGTCACAAAAAATATTATCAGTAAGTATGAATTGGAAAATGCACAGTTTACGCTGCAGGCTAAACGTGCTGCACTGGCCCAGGCAAATGCATCGCTCGCTAATGCAAGAACTAACCTGGGATACACTTCCATCACAAGTCCTGTGAATGGAGTAGTAGGAGTGATACCTTATAAAATAGGTAGTTTAATAAGTAGTAATACTGCACTGCCTTTAACAACTGTTTCCAATATTCAAAATATTTACGCTTATTTTTCTATTAATGAAAAGGTTGCGCTGGCATTTTCGAAAAATACCGCAGGGATAAATAATAAAGCAAAATTAGCTACCATGCCTCCCGTTTCGCTGATATTGGCAAATGGAAATGAACTTCCTGAGAAAGGACGAATCACAACAGCAAGCGGCCTGATAAATACTGAGACAGGATCTCTTAGAGTACGTGCAACATTTCCCAACCCAAATAGGAATATATTAAGCGGAAGTAGCGGTGCTGTAAGAATTCCGGTGCCACTGGATTCAGCGATTGTAATCCCGCAAAAATCAACATTTGAAATACAGGGGAAGAAATTTGTTTATGTAGTAGATACCGGAGGTAAGGTAAAAAGTACACCCATTATAGTAAGTCAAAATAGTGGCGGACAATTTTTTGTGGTTGAAAGTGGATTAAAACCCGGAGACCAGATTGTCTATGATGGTGTGGCTTCTCTCAAAGAAGGCGATGCCATTAAACCAAAAGCAGCCAATTCAGATAGTATTTATAAAAGTGATCACATTGATAGTTTAAATCAACAACCATAGGTATTGGTTACATGTATTGTGATTGATAATTATTGATTTTAGTAATAGTTTTTTAAAACGTCATTTCAAAAAAAGGGAATTTAATTATCCAGGTGAAGTCCCGGCAAATTTGCTCCAAAAACGTTTATAGCGCATGTTTCAAAAATTCATAGAACGCCCGGTTTTGTCAACAGTGATCTCGGTGATCATTGTGATTTTGGGTGTATTAGGCCTCACGTCATTGCCGGTAACTCAATATCCACAGATAGCCCCACCAACGGTAGTAGTGTCAGCCAATTACCAGGGCGCTAATGCTGACGTAGTGCTGAATAGCGTGGTGATTCCACTTGAAGAACAGATCAATGGTGTGGAGGATATGGCTTACCTGACCTCCTCGGCAGGTAATAATGGAAGCGCAAGAATTACGGTTACTTTTAAAACAGGAACCGACCCGGATCTTGCTGCAGTGAATGTGCAAAACAGGGTATCCCGCGCTACCTCTTTATTGCCACAGGAAGTAACGCGCGCAGGAGTAAGTACCGTAAAAAGCCAGAGCAGTAACCTGGTTATTTTCGCATTGTACAGTGATAATCCAGCCTATGACCAAACTTTTCTCCAAAATTATGCGCAAATAAACCTTGTGCCTCAAATACAACGTGTGTCAGGAGTAGGAGAGGCGAGGGCTTTTGGCCAAATGGATTATAGTATGCGCATTTGGCTGAAACCGGATGTGATGGCTTCCTATGGTTTAGTGCCTTCGGATGTGAGTACTGCACTTGCAGATCAAAATATTGAAGCGGCGCCCGGACAATTTGGCGAACAGGGTGACCAGGCATTTCAATACACGATACGGTATAGTGGCCGGTTAAAAAATGCAGAGGAATTTGGAAATATTATTATAAGGTCAAATGGCGCAGATCAGATATTACGGCTAAAGGATATTGCACGCGTAGAATTGGGTGCTTTAAGTTATTCAAATAGTACTACTGTAAACGGTAAACCTTCTGTAGGTGTTTCGATCAGTCAAACAGCCGGATCTAATGCGAAAACAGTAATTGAAGGTTCTTTAAAAGTGCTTGAAGATGCAAAGGCATCATTTCCGGACGGAGTACATTACGTGACATTGGTGAATGTGAACGACTTTTTAAATGCCTCCATAGATAAAGTTATTCATACTTTAATCGAAGCTTTTATCTTGGTTTTTTTGGTCGTTTTTCTATTCTTGCAGGATTTAAGATCCACACTCATACCTGCTATTGCAGTGCCCGTGGCGATTGTGGGCACATTTTTCTTTTTAGGTATATTTGGATTTACTATTAACCTACTTACTTTATTTGCATTGCTGTTGGCGATTGGTATAGTGGTGGATGATGCGATAGTGGTGGTGGAAGCCGTGCATGCTAAACTGGATGCGGGTTACACTTCAGCGCTGAAAGCCTCAAAGGATGCAATGAGCGAAATATCAGGTGCTATAATTTCCATTACATTGGTGATGGCTGCGGTATTTCTTCCGGTTACATTTATCACAGGTTCTGCAGGTGTTTTTTATAAACAATTTGGTATCACACTGGCCATAGCTATTCTTATTTCAGCAGTGAATGCCCTGACGTTGAGTCCTGCTCTGTGCGCCATTTTTTTGAAACCACATAAAGAAGAAGATGGGTCTAAAAAGAATCTGTTACAACGATTTTACGTTGCTTTTAATACTGCATTTGATTCTACAACGCTAAAATACAAACGATCAGTTACCTTTTTAATAAGAAAGAGATGGATCGTCTGGGCAGGTATTGCTTTATTTGGAGGACTATTTTATTTATTGATTACCACTACTGCCACATCATTTGTACCGGCAGAAGATCTGGGTAGTATTTTTACTGATATAGCCTTGCCGCCATCAGCATCCAAAGAAAGAACAGAAGAAGTAGCTGCCGAAATAGAAAAAATTGCGAATTCCCTTCCGGAAACAGCCAATGTATTAAATGTTTCCGGGTTTGGTTTTATCAGTGGTTCGGGAAGTAATTATGCACTCGTTATTATTAAATTAAAAAACTGGGATCAGCGGAAGGATAAGAAAGAATCAGTAAATGCAGTTATAGGGCAACTGTTTGCCAAAACAAGCGGAATAAGGGATGCTAAAATTATCTTTTTTGCGCCGCCTACCATTTCCGGTTTTGGGTTTTCCGGTGGATTTTCATTTGAATTACAGGATAGAAGTGGAAGGGATATTTCCTTATTTTCAAAAGTGTCATCAGATTTTCTGGCTACACTTAATAAACGGCCTGAAATACAATATGCGTCGACTTCATTCAACACGAACTTTCCCCAATACCAGATTGATGTAAATGTGCCAAAAGCTAAGACTGCCGGCATTTCAGTAAGTGATATTCTAAGTGCTGTTCAGGGCTATTATGGTGGTGTATATGCCAGTAATTTTAACCAGTTTGGAAAGCAGTTCAGGGTGATTTACCAGGCGGATCCACAATACAGGGCCAATCCGGAAAGTTTGAATAATATTTACGTAAGAAATGATAAAGGTGAGATGGCACCCATTACGGGATTTATTACACTCACAAAAGTGTATGGCCCTCAATCTATTTCAAGGTTTAATTTATATACATCCATAAGTGTTACGGGGCAGCCTAATCCAGGTTATAGTTCCGGTGATGCCATCAAGGCGATACAGGAAGTGGCGGCTAAATCATTACCACAGGGTTATAGCTATGAATTTTCAGGGCTTACAAGGGAGGAAATTTCTGCCGGCGGTCAAACAGGATTTGTGTTTATATTGGTGTTGCTTTTTGTGTATTTGTTATTGAGTGCACAATATGAAAGTTACCTTTTACCGTTTGCCATTTTAATTCCATTGCCTATTGGCCTTGCAGGGGCTTTTATGTTTGCCCATTTATTTGGAATTGATAATAATATTTATTTGCAAATAACGCTGATCATGCTCGTCGGGCTGTTGTCAAAGAATGCTATTTTAATTGTTGAATTCGCTTTGGACAGGAGAAGAGCGGGTATGCCTTTAGTACAATCAGCATTGGAAGGGGCCCAGGCAAGATTGCGTCCTATTTTGATGACTTCTTTTGCCTTTATATTTGGCTTACTTCCGCTGATGTTATCAAGTGGTGCTGGCGCAAATGGTAACAGATCGATCGGTACGGGAGCAGTGGGTGGTATGTTGATCGGAACAATATTTGGCCTTTTCGTTATCCCGGTTTTGTTCGTAATCTTTCAATCTATCCAGGAAAAAATTAGTGGACCTCCCCATGAAAAGCATCTGGTGACAGAAACAGCCGCAGTATAATAAAACAATCATTAAATGCAAACTATGTTTGGTAAATTAATCAGGAATATAATTTTAATTTTAGCTGGAGTTATTATCCTTGCATCCTGCAAAGTGACGAAAACGTATGAATCTCCCCAAATGAATACGGCTGATTTATACCGCAATATTAATTCAACGGATACAAATACAATTGCCAATCTTCCATTTAATGATCTGTTCGCAGATACAATCCTGCAGAACTTAATTAAGGATGGGATTAATAATAACCTTGATTTAAAAATGGCCTATGAGCGCATTAACCAATCAAATGCTTACTTCTTACAATCTAAAGCAGCATTGCTTCCGGAGGTAAATGCCAATGCAGGTGTTAGTTATGGGAAATCTTCCCAATTACAAGGAGGTAAAACCGGATTTCAATACCAACTCGGTGTAAGTCCGACCTGGGAGCTTGATATTTGGGGGAAGTTAAGTAGCAGCAGCAGAGCATCTTTTGCCAATTTATTACAAACGGAAGCAGCTTCAAAAGCAATACAGACAGAGATCGTAGCCGGAATCGCCAATTATTATTATTCCTTGCTGGCGCTGGATCAGCAGTTGGCTATTACAGAAGAAACGGTAAGGAACTGGGATACAACTGTGGTTACAATGAAGGCATTGAAAGAAGCGGCCAGGGTAACTGAAGCAGCGGTGGTGCAAAGCCAGGCTCAGCGATATGCCGCTGAAGTAACCATTCCTGATCTTAAACAAAACATAAAGGAAACTGAAAATGCGTTGAGCATATTGATGGGGTCTGCACCCGGTGCAATTAAGCGGGGCTCATTTTTGAATGCCGTCATCATTCCTTCGTTAAGCACAGGAATTCCCGCGCAGCTATTATCCCACAGACCTGACGTGATGCAGGCGGAGTATGCCTTTCGGAATGCTTTTGAATTCACCAATGTAGCCCGGACTTATTTTTATCCTTCATTAAACATATCAGGTTCGCTTGGATTATCTGCATTGGCAATAGATCAATTATTTAGTTCATCTGCTTTCACAGGTTCCATTGGTGGGGGATTATTGCAGCCAATTCTCAATCGTAAATTAAATAAAACGCGTCTTACAGTTGCTCAATCACAACAACAGGAAGCACTTTATAATTTTCAAAATACCTTATTGAATGCAGGTAGAGAAGTTTCTGATGCATTGTCAAATTATGAAACGGCCACCTCCAAAAGAGAGATCCGGGATAATCAAATCGATGCCCTGGAAAAATCAGTTCAATATTCCCAGGAGTTATTGGAAAACGGCTTTGCTACTTATACAGAAATTATTACTGCGAAACAAAGCTTATTGCAGGCATTGCTGGGAAAAGTCAATGACCGGTTGCAGCAGTTGCAGGGAGTGGTTGATTTGTACCGGTCGCTGGGGGGAGGATGGAGATAGGTTTTAGGTTTCAGGTATCGGGTATCAGGCTGTGAATGCCTAAATAACGTTGACCTTTTTTATTAAAGAGTTAGTGATTTATATTAATTTTTTGGTCGTTCAGAACATTGGTGGCAACCAACAGCTCTGTACTAAATTGAAATAATTCTGCACAATTTTTTAACCAATTCGATACATTCCAGGTATTTCAGATTTCATGATTAATTGCACCTTGGAAAACGATTAAAATTATCTGAACTTCTTTATCTTTATTTCTCAAATTACTCTATGAGAAAATTTCTATACTATACATTTGGTGTAGTAATCTTTTTATTATATTCATTTACTTCATATTGCCAGACCTGGAATGCTTTAAATCCATCGCTTAATGTTTTCAATAATACCATTTACACAATGGATATTTCGCCTTTAGGAAGCATATATGCCGCCGGGGATTTTGTCGATAGCAATAATTTTAGATTCGTAGTAGCATGGGACGGGCATAAATGGAGTGAATTAGGAAAAGGAAATGCATCACTTAAGGCAAATTATTCGATTACCACTTTGGCAAACGCTGGAACAAATGTTTATGCTGCAGGCGGATTTGTCAATGATTCCGGGCAAAATTATATCGCTAAATGGAATGGTGTTTCCTGGGGAGAACTACGTAATAATACTTCCGCACTTCGCGCAAATGGCTGGATATATTCAATTCTCACTGATAAGGCAGGCAATGTGTATGCAGCAGGTGGATTTACTAATAATATGGGGAAAAACTATGTTGCTAAATGGGATGGAAATAGTTGGCAGGAATTGGGAAGCGGAACCAATGCCTTAAATGCAAATGATGCCATTTTTTCTATTACATCTGATAGTTCAGGAAACCTTTATGCGGGAGGTTATTTTACCAATTCCTCAGGTAAGGCATATGTAGCAAAATGGAATGGAAGTAAATGGATTGAAACAGGAATTGGTGCAAAATCATTAAATGTTGACGGTTCTATTTCTTGTTTAGCTTGTGATAAGGTTGGCAACGTTTATGCCGGCGGCGATTTTATTGATCAAAACGGTAATTATTACGTTGCAAAATGGAACGGATCGTCATGGGTTAAATTGGGTAATGGTGTTAATGGATTGTTGACCAACTTTTCTGTGCAGGCAATTACAGTAAAGAGTCCTACTGAAATATATGCCGGAGGTACAGATGTGGAAAGATGGAACGGAACTTCGTGGACTATTGTTAATAGTGACGAGAAGCCACTTGCCGATAACGGAATGATTCTTTGCCTGAAACTTGGTGCAAATGGTCATGTTTTTGCAGGTGGAAAATTTACAAACAACACTGGACACGAATACGTAGCAGAATGGAATGAAAAAGATTGGAAAGAGCCAGGAGATAAAGGAGATCCTTATTACATCGATAAGCCATTGCAGAGAATTTTAGCTGATTCAATGGGGAATACTTACGTATTTGGAAACTACCAGGATATCGGAGGCGCTTCCTATTTTAAATATTGGAATAATAAAAGCTGGACAAATATTTATCCTCAGATTTCGCCGGATTTGAACATAAATACCTATATAAATGGCATGGCGATGGACCCAAAGGGAAATGTCTATTTAGGAGGTAATTTTGTTGATGAGGCGGGGAATAATTATATAGCGAAATGGGATGGAAAGATTTGGAGTAAATTGGAAGATTATCCAAATTCTTTAAGGTCAAGCTACATTGGAGATGTGCAAACGGATAAATTGGGAAATGTATATGCATTTGGATCTTTTGAGGATTCAGTTGTTGGATTAGTTTCCTTGGCCAAATGGGATGGGAAAACATGGACAAGATTATCGGGAAGTTATGGAGGTGTGGGACGGTTTTGTGTGACTGATGATGGCAACGTATATGCATATGGCTCCTTTGGAGGCTCAACAAATTATTATATTGCTAATTATAATACGTTGAATGAAAAATGGGTAGAAGTAAAGAACCCGGATAGTAGTCGGTTTACCGTACCAGGCGCAAACGTTTTTGAATCCTTAGCCATAGACAGTAAAAATAATTTGTATGTTAATGGAAGTTTTTATAATAAAGAAGGGAAAAGATATGTGGCGAAATGGGATGGGAAAAATTGGAGTGAATTAGGAACGACATCCAAATTAAATGGCAACTTTGTTATTGACCCATCAGACAATATTTATTCAACTATCCCTACCAATAGTACAGAATGTGTTGTAAGAAAATGGTCGGGAACCGAATGGGTAGCATTACCGTCTGATCTAAATTACGGTAATCCTGTGCCTTTTGGAGATATCCTTGCAACAGATCCAAATGGAAACATATATTCAAATGCCTATTTTCAAAATAAATTTGCGTTTAATAATTTCATTGCACGATTCGGTTCTTCAAATATTCCAAACCCTAAGATAATTTCATTTACTCCTTCATCAGGTTTTTTGGGAAGCGAAATAAATATTTCTGGTAAGTATTTTAGTGGAACTAATTCGGTAAATTTTGGTGGAGTGCCTGCATCATCATTTACAGTAAAAAACGATTCAACAATAAATGCCATTGTTGGGGATGGAGCTTCAGGAAGTGTGTTTGTGGAAACTTCAATCGGATCTGATTCCCTAAATAAATTTACCTATGGTTGTGATTCAATTTATAATCTAATCCCCTCCATTTCATCAATTGGTGACAGTATTCTTTTAAGTACTAAGGCCAATTTCTATCGATGGTATCTTAATAATAAACTACTCGAAAATCAAAATACTGGTTCAATAAAAATTAATAAAACCGGTTTTTATCGCGTAGAAACCAGCCCTAACAATTACTGTTGGGCATCATCTTTTGATTATCCCATTGTTGTCTACTTTGGTCCATTAGCCGATACTTTGAAAATGAGTATTTATCCTAATCCTTCAGGAGGTCAATTTACTGTGAATGTAAAACTGTCGCAAACTACAAGCGTAATCACCTACGTGTCTATTCACGATGTTAGCGGCAATCAAATTCTGCAAACCAATAAACTTATATTTTTTGGAAAAGAAATAAAAATCCCTGTAAAAATAAATACTAAAGGAACCTTTTTTGTAAAAGTGTATGTGAATGGAGATAGTAAAGAACAAACCGTAATAATATTATAAAACCTCTTGGGTGAAAATTAATAAGTTCAATATTTTAATATTTGTTTTGTTATTATTGGTTAGTTGCAGTAAAACCAAATCTACACCACCAGATGGTAATGTTCCGGTAGGAGTTGGGAATGGTCCGGATACTACGAAAAACAACAATATCGTTTGCGCAATTGCTACAATTTCCCAGGTTAATAGTAGCAAAGGAGCCGAATATTCTTTAACTGCGACTTACAATGGCAATTATGATGTAACTAGAATAGTAATATACGATAGCGTAAACAAAGTGAAAAATTTTGAAGCGGCTTTTAACTATATAAATAACGATTCGGTAAGAATTGATCAGTATCAATATTTAATTCTTGACGAAAAGGGGCGGGTGATTCGATTTGTGACTAAGTCTGATTTAGTTACTCCTCAAAATTCCGACAATTATATATTTGAATATAAATACAATACCAAGGGATATTTGATAATTAAAAATCTGTATATTAATGGGGCAACAATTCCAAATTTCAGAACTGATTATAGTTATACAAATAATCAACTAACCAATTGTTTGATGACCGCTGTTAGTTCAGGCAATTTAAAAGTGCTTGAAGCAGCCTTAGTTTATGATGGCTCCCGATCGATAAAAAATTGGATTTATACTTTTCCTGATACTATGGAAGGATATATGTATTTGACTGTTTTAAATTTTGGAAATCGCCCTGTAAACCCCTTAAAACAGGTTACAACTAAAATTTATAATCCATTAACCGGCATTCTGATAGACAACTGGACTACCTCCTATGATAATTATGTTATTGACACAAATGGTTATGTTTTGTCAGGAGAATCTACGGGCGATTTACAACAAGGGATAGCCTCTTTCTACGGGAAAACTAATTTTTATTATTTATGCCATTAAGGTGGTAAATTAATTCCAATTGTTAGCAAACTAATGAATAATTTTTTTCCATTAATAAATAAAGTAAAAAAAAAGATGCTGGTTAAAACACCAACATCTGAAAGAATGTATAAAATATTATTTATTGAAGCCAGTTAACTTTTGAAAAAATATAGGCTGTCGTTAAAGCGAATTTTTCAAAACTTAAATTTACGTAATCGAAAAATCTAACAATGAAAGTTATTACCCAGCAAATAATAAATAATTACAAAAACGATAATGGTACCAAAGCAACCACCACCTAATTTTTTTGCTCCGTAACCTGCGATGAGCGTTCTGAATAAATTGTTCATGTATTTATATTTTTTGTTTAAAATGAATGAATGAATAATTGCAAAACAAACTTTGTTCCAATTATATTTTCCAATCAATAATCTCATTGCTCCACTTCTCAGTGAATGGCACTGAAATCTTAATGTAATTATCCGTATATCCATCCATCATTCCATTTTTATTTCTTCCTTCAAATAGCACTTTTCTTGTTTGTCCTGTATGAAATGTGGTAAATGACTGCATCTTCTGGTAAGATAGATTTCTTAAAATTTTGGTTCGCT
>JBDTEF010000375.1:0-2643 GCA_039922615.1 Ginsengibacter sp. | reverse complement strand
TATGAGTAATTGGTTTGTTACTGGTGGTCTTCAAAATTTCATTTACAAGGTCATCATCTTTTTTATAAGTCCAGGGAATAGCTGATTCTGACCATAAAATAATCCCTGGTTTTAGTGCAACTGCTGACGTGTTTAAGTCCAAAAGTCTTTTGGCTAATAAGTTGCCATTTTGGTTATCCCATTTCATTTCTGGTGGAATATTCTCAGCCAGGATGGCTACATTAAATGGTTTATCAATGAAAGCATTTGATTGGAAATTCTTCAATATAACAAATCCTGATATTAAATATAAAACAGCAGTTGTGACAGGAATCCAGCATTTTTTCCATTGCTTCTTTTGAATATAAAAGGCAAATAAAAAATTTACAAATACTGCGATGAATGTCAGCACAGACATTCCAAAAATGGCAACAGGCTGAACGGAATAAATATTCGCTGCCAGTCCATTTCCTGAATAAACGGCTAACCATGGAAAATTGGCAGAAAATATTAAAAGGAAAAATTCAGCTAATGTGAAAAGTGTCGCTATTAAGAAACTATTCAGCCAAATTGCCTTCCGGGATTCTTCTTTTACTTTTAGATAAGAAAATATATAAAGTATTATTCCATAAAATATAGAAAAAAAGCCCATAAATACAAGCCAGACAAGGATTCCATAAATTGGACTGCTGCCTGTAAATTTTTCTGCACCGGGAATGACCCAATAAAAACAGAAAATGGAAAATACAAAGCCAAAAATAGATCCTCTTTTAAAAGCCTGTTTTGGTTGGCTATTCATTATGCAAAGAAACAATGGCACAAAACATACCCAGCTAAAAATAAATTCTATTTTACAAATATTAAAAAATGTAAGTACTGCGGAAAGTACGACCGCCAACCACTTATTATAGAATATTTTGTCCATTGATTTCAAAAAAAGAGTGAAAGAATAAATGGCAATCAATTACTCTTTCACTCTTAAAAAATGAGGCAATTTATTGAATGACGATTTTAATAATTGCGTTAAGTTCTGCCGACCTAACATTTAAGAAATAAATTCCTGCTGCAGGTTTCTGTGTAAGATTTAATTTATAGAATTGTCCATCTTCCATCGTTTCCATTTTCTCAGAATGAATAACTTTTCCATTAATGTTCATTAAAGAAATAGATACATTGCTTGCGGAAGCATCAGTAATTTTAAAATTAATGACATCTTTTACCGGGTTTGGAAATACGGAAAGAGCGCTTAATTTATCAATGATAAATTGTAAAGACCTGATATCCGAGACAATGAATTTTCCATCTAAATCATATTGTTTCAAACGGTAATAATTTAATCCTTTCATTGGACTAATATCACTGGTGGAATAGTTGTGTAATTCATTGGTGGTGCCGTTGCCTTTAACTGTTGCAACTGTTTTCCAATCATACAAATTGCTACTTCTTTCAATGACAAACTTATCATTGTTTTGTTCAGATGAAGTTGCCCATTTAATGACTACACTCGTTCCTTCTCTTTGTACTTTAAAATTTACCAGGCTAACTCCCAGGGACTGGTCTGTAGTTAATGATGGTAAAGGATTTGCAGGTATATAAGTTGCTGCATCTACCCGGAAAAAATAGGTTGTTGATTTTTTTATATTGACTGTTGGTACAAAAACATATTCGAACTCAGTACCCTGGGTAGCCTTTAGAGCGGTAGGAAATGGAACTTTATCCGTTGCAACTACTACTTTGCCTGTAATAAAATTGGTGTAATGTGGAGAAGCAAGTTGTTGCGTAGTTGGTTCCTGGTCAACCACATTCGGACTTGTGCCAGCCAAAATAAACGGTTGATTTTTATCTATTACTGTTTTGATGGTATCCCAGTTAATGTTATCGGATGAAGATTCAAAAAAAAGACCATCAAGCACTCCACCTGCTTTTGCAGGATCATTATATAGCTCAATTCGCAACCGTAAAGTTTCGGTCGTACTGGTTATAGTGATCGGGACATTTTGTGCGGCCCGCCATGTAGCAGTTGTTTGCGAGCCATCATCTTTTCTCCATCTCCAGGATCCCTGGGTGGTAAATGCAAATATTTCACTGAGTGAAACAAGCAGAATTGCGGTTAATAAAATTTTTTTCATGATTGTGTAAAATTTAATTTGTTATCATTTTTTTTAAAGTAAGAAATAATACCTGATGTGGGAATGTTTTTAATTTTAGTTTTTATTTATATTTAAAAGTGATGAATCTCGGTCTCAAATGATATGGATGGTATTTTATATCTTCCAGGAAATTGAAAGAATTTACATTATAACTAATCAATAATTCTCCTGGTTTCGATAAGTGTGGATGTGCTTTGGCATTGTAGGTATAAAAATCAAGGCCCTCATAAATTTCCGGTGTTTCCCATATTTTTTTTGCCGGTTGAAAAGGCCCCCATGGTGTTTTACCAACCTGCATCACGATGTCAGGCGTATTGCCACCTAATTGGTAAACAGCCATCACGCGGCCATCTTCCATAAAGCTAACACTCATTTCATTTGAAATACTGGTGGTTAAAGGAGAGGCACTATTCATATCTTTATTCCACGCGTTGCCATCCCAAAATCTATACTGGTCAAATCTTTCGAAAGAATCTGCTTTTACCCTGGAGACCAATAATTCTTTGGTACTTCC
>JBDTEF010000374.1:0-6648 GCA_039922615.1 Ginsengibacter sp. | reverse complement strand
TAAAGGAAGGCCGAAGCACCAACGGAAATCCGATCTCCTGGGCAAATTCTTTTCCTTCTAAAAATGAATTGGCAATTTTTGCCGGGCAAACGGAGATGCCCATTTCAATCATCCACAGCCGGAATTTTTCCCTGTCTTCTGCTTTATCAATTGCTTTAATATCTACACCAATTAATTTAATATTATACTGCTCCCAAATACCCATTTCATCCGCTTCTTTGCAAAGATTCAAAGCCGTTTGGCCGCCCATCGTTGCCAATACTGCATCTATGTGTAAATCAGTTTCTATGTTTTCTTTAATGATTTGTTCAATACTATCCGTATCTAATGGAAGTAAATAAACTTTGTCGGCCATCATAGGGTCAGTCATGATGGTGGCGGGATTGCTGTTTATAAGCACTACCTGCACACCCTCTTCACGTAAACTCCTGGCAGCTTGTGTGCCTGAATAGTCAAATTCGCAGGCTTGCCCGATTATGATGGGACCTGAACCTATTATGAGAACTGTCTTAATGGAATTGTCGCGCGGCATGGGAAAAATTTGATGGCGTGCAAAAGTAAGATTTTTAGATAGATTTCCCAATGAAAAAGTGGTGCGGGTGCATTTCAAATTGTCACAACCATATGATGGCTCGTGACAACACGAACCACGGCCTGCAGACACATAATGAAAGGTAGGTTCCTATATAAGTAAATTAAAAAAATTTTCCCTAAACGGAATTAATTTGTCTTGGAATTCTATTCAATTCACTACCTATATTATTTGAGCTCTCCGTTTTTTTCTCACCTAACAATTTAAGATATTCGTCAAACATTTTTTTTCTGAAAATATTTCTTTCAAAATTAGCTGTAATTACCTTGTGTAATTTATCAGACATTTCAAATGATTTTTCGGGGTTTTGCAACGCTTTTTCTACTGCTTGTTTAAATGCATTTTCATTATTCACTTCAAATAAAATACCGGTTTTTCCATCCTGCACTATATCAATATTACCCACTATATTGCTACAAATAATAGGTAATTTCATGGCCCCTGCCTCTAATAATACATTCGGAAACCCTTCTCTGTGGGAAGCGAAAACAAAATAATGGGAAAGCGCCATAAAATACTCTACCCTATCCGACCAGTTGATATGTATGATGTCATTATTACAATCAATTTCATGCTCAGTTTTTGGTAGCAATGGATCCAGGTTTCGTTCATGATAACCAATTAAAATGAGTCGCAGATTGGGATTTGTTTTTTGCAAAGCCGTAAATACATCAATCAGTTCCACTACACCTTTGTCATATACCATTCGGCCTACAAAAAGTAAATATGTAAGTTCCTCCTTATAATCAATCGATTCCTTTACCTCATCAAATATTTGAGGATCTAATGTTGACAAATTAAACTTTTGAAGATCAATTCCGTTGGAGGATCCTTTACCAATGGTAGAAAGTTTGGAAGTTTTTGCATACTTATTTTGTACAATATAATCACTTAATGAGGGGCCATTGGGCCATACATTGGTGGCCACACCATAGCCAATTTTTTCCACCAATTTTAATATGCGAAGCTTCAATCCCCGTTCCACCATCAGTGGCAAACCCGCTACAGTATGTATTCTTACCTTTACACCACACATCCAGGCAGCTATTGTACCCAATAATCCGGCTTTGGGACTTTCAGTATGTACAATGTCGGGCTTAAATTTTTTGATTACCCTAACCAATGAAATCAACGACCGAATATCAGCAAATGGGGTTATATTTCTCGTCATTGGTATCACAATGTGCCGGCAACCTTCTTTAAACATTAATGGTTGCTCCGTTTCTTCAGCACTGCTAATCATCAATACATCAAAGCCCCTTTGCTGCATAAACATGGATTGCCCACTCAGCTGATTTGTGAGCATTTCTGCTGTAGTAGTAATACGAACTAATTTTTTTTTATTCTGCAAAGGGTAATTGTTTCTTTAAAAACGCTGCAAATCTAAGCCATTTTTTAAAAGGTAATCTATTCTATACATATACTCAAAGTTAAGGCTATATAAATTTTCTACTATGCATTTTTATAACCTATTTTGCATAGCCTACCTTTGCAATTCACGAAATTATTGCCTGCGTAAGGCTGAACCTTTTTACTCATTATGAATTTTGAAAATCTGAAAATTGGCTATGTGCCTTATTCACCTGATTTATCACATCCGGCAGATAGGCGCAGATTTCCTTATTTTGCCCAAAAAAATAATGTCTCTTTTGAAATTGCCAATCCACGATCAAATTATGACGTCATTCTCTTGCATGGCCAGGCCAATTTAAGTGAATGGCTCTTTTATAAAAAAAAGCATCTGAAAACAAAATTCATTTTCGAAATGAATGACAGCGTCATATTTTCTTCAGACCTGTTTCGTAGTCTATTTAAGGGTGCAGGAAGATTTTTACTGGGAAGAGAAAGGCAATTTTATCTTAATTATAAAGCTCCGGTAAAAAAATGGCTGCGTCTTGCCGATTTAGTGATTTGCTCAAGTGAAGATGTGAAAAAAAGCATTCAGCATTTTAATCAAAAAATAATCGTTTGCCTTGATTACCTGGAGAGTGAATATCGTTTTTTAAAAAAGGACTTCACCATTGGCGACAAATTAAAATTAGTGTGGGAAGGCCGTGGAGATGTACTACCACACTTATTATATTTTAAAAGATATTTTGCGGAAGTAAGCTCATTTTGTGAGTTACATATCATCACCTCAGAAAAATACCCTGCTTACGGAAATATTTTAGAAAAAAAAACGGCACAGATCCTTGATAAGTTACCCATAAAAACAATTTTTCATCAATGGGAGATCGATACAAAAGATACTTTATTAACTGAATGTGATTTAGGAATTATTCCTCTCAATAGCAAGAATGAATTTGCCTGGCATAAACCCGCCAACAAATTAATTTCCTATTGGTTCACCGGGTTACCGGCATTGGTATCTGATACGCCTGCCTATGTGAATATGATGAATAGTGCAGGTGAAAAATTATTTGCCGGAAGTATGGATGAGTGGATTGCCAAAACCCATGAAGTCAAAAATATGACTGTGCAGGATAGAGAAAGATTGGCAAAAAACAATCATGGATTTGTAGAAAGCCACTACTCAGATCAGGCCCTGGATAATATTTGGATAGACCTATTTAATAAAGCGGCGGATAGATAAGCAGATAAGGAGTTAAAAAGTTATCAAATCAAAAAGTCAGAAGACGAGAAGTCTGTATGTGATACATCGAAATACGCAATTACATTATTATCCGTACTTCGCTATTCATAATTTTTAATTTTAATCGTCATTCATTATTTACAATAATACAATGCTATGGGTTATATTTAACCATCTAATTTATGAGAAATTTTTTATCCATAGTATTGATCTTTTCTTTCCTTCACTCAGGAGCCCAGAATAAAAAGCATGCTACGAATGCAAAGCGGCTTACAGAATTTAAATTTAAGGAATTAATTGGGGGTGTTATACTTGTAAAAGCCAAATTAAACGATTTACCGGGTGATCTTAATTTTATTCTGGATACTGGTAGCGGCGCGATTTCATTAGATTCGGCCACAGTCGTCAACAACAATATTCCGCACCAGCCGTCAGGAAGAAAAGTAAGTGGGATTGCCGGTGTAAGAGAAGTAGATTTCTCCCCCAACAATACTCTTACAATGCCGGGTTTAAAAATAGATAGCCTGGATTTTTACATTAATGATTACCAGATTCTGACAGGTGTCTATGGCATTAAAATAGACGGTATTATTGGCTACAGTTTTTTTAAAAGATTCATAGTAAAAGTCGATTTTGACAGTTCAAAGCTTAGCATATTTACTCCCGGTAATATCAGGTATCCAAAGCAGGGAACACTTCTTCACCCTGCTTTTTCTGCACTGCCTATCCAGCGAATGTTGATAAGAGATAAAGCGGAGGTTAATTCAAATTTTTATTTGGATACAGGAGCTGGGCTTTGTTTATTAGTAAGCAAGCAATTCGTATCTGACAGTTCTTTTTTGGCCCCCAAACGTAAGCCTTTTGCTATCCAGGTTCAAGGCCTTGGTGGGAAAAAGAGATTGTCCCTTACTGTAATTAAAAAAGTAAAGATCGGGCCTTATCAATTCAGGAAAGTACCCACGACTATTCTGGACGATGAATTTAATGCGCTTTCCTATCCCCATATAATCGGGCTTATTGGTAATGATCTTTTGCGGCGGTTCAACCTGGTAATCAATTATCCGGATAAGGAAATCCACCTTTCGGCCAATAGCCATTTCAGAGATGATTTTGATTATTCTTATACTGGCGTAAACCTTTATTTTGATGAAGGACTTATCATCGCTGATGATGTGATTGAAAATTCTCCGGCGTTTTTTGGCGGTCTAAAAAAAGATGACATTATTGTAGCTATCAATAATAATTTTAGCCAAAATATTATTTTGTATAATACGTCAATGAGTGAGGTCGGTAAAAGAATTGAAATGATAATCAGAAGAGATAGTGAGCTTATAACCATCCATTTTATCGTTGGCAAGATCAATTAAGCAATTGAATATATTGGTGTTCAATTATTTTACCAATTAAGATATTGATTCTTTTGGGAATTAACGCAGCTTTCACGCAATTTTGCACTCATGATTAATTTTGAAAGATTTGTATTAGAAAATGGTTTGCGCGTAATCGTTCACCAGGACAAAACTACGCCCATGGCCGTTTTGGACGTATTATATGATGTTGGCGCACGTGATGAAGATCCGGAAAAGACAGGTTTTGCACATTTATTCGAGCACCTGATGTTTGGCGGAAGTATGCATATAGAATCCTATGATGAACCGCTGCAAATGGCTGGCGGAGAAAATAATGCCTATACCACTAACGACCTCACCAATTATTATTGCCAGTTGCCGGTAGAAAATTTAGAAACTGCTTTTTGGTTGGAGAGTGACAGGATGCTTTCCCTTGCTTTTGATGAAAACTCACTCGAGGTGCAGCGCAAAGTAGTATCAGAAGAATTCAAAGAACATTATATCAATAAACCCTATGGTGATGTTTGGGAAAAATTACGCAGTATCGCTTACCTGGTACATCCTTATAAATGGATGACTATCGGCAAAGAACTTCGTCACATTGAGGAGGCCAGCCTGCAGGATGTAAAAGATTTTTTTGCCAAACATTACAATCCATCCAATGCCATAGTAACAGTGGGTGGAAATGTAACAGTTGAAAAGGTAAAAGAATTGGCAGAAAAATGGTTTGGGGATATTCCTGCAGGTAAAAAATACAAGCGAAACATAACGCAGGAGCCTGTTCAATCAGGACCAAATTTCCTGGAAGTCAAAGCAGACGTACCTTTGGATGCTTTATATAAAGCCTGGCATATAACTAACAGGCTAGATAAGAATTATTACACAGCAGATCTTATTACAGAACTCTTAGGCAGCGGTGCTTCTTCCCGTTTATATGAAACGCTGGTAAAAGAAAAGCAGTTATTCAGCCATATCTCTTGTTCACACACCGGCAGTATAGATGCCGGGCTTTTAGTTATAGAAGGTAAACTGGTGAAAGGGATTTCGATAGAAGATGGTGAAAAAGCTGTAGAAATAGAAGTGGAAAAAATGAAAAATGAAAAGGTAAGCGGTAAAGAGTTAGAAAAAGTAAAAAATAAAGTCACAAGCCTTCTTGCTTTTGAAGATATAAGTTTGATGAACCGGGTGAACAACCTGGCCAATTATGAGCTCCTGGGAAATGCCAACCTGATGAATGAAGAACTCGATAGTTACATCTCAGTAACAGCAGAACAAATACAACAATATTGCATTGATATATTTACGCCCAACAATAGCAGCACATTATATTACAGAAGTGAAACTATTTCCAAATAAAGAGTTGTCACATAAAATAAAAAACCAATGCCCGATAGAACGATTGCTCCTCCTATAAAAGATCCTGTAGATTTTAATATTACGCTGAAACCTTGTACGCATGCAACATTGCGCAACGGTGTAAAAATGTATTATATCAATGATGGCACCGAAGAAGTGTCACAGATTGAATTTATTTTTTCTGCAGGCAACTGGTATGAACAAAAAAATGGTGTTGCTTCCGCTACAAATTCCCTGATCAAAAACGGAACGAAAAAAAGAAATTCATTTGAGATTACTGATTACTTCGAATATTATGGTGCTTATTTAAATTTTTCCTGTTTTAATGAATATTCGACCATCACCTTGCATTGCCTTTCAAAATTTTTAAAGGAATTATTACCTATCATTAGAGAGTTGATCACGGAAGCAACTTTTCCTGCAAATGAACTTGAAATTTATCAACAAAACAGGATACAAATGCTTTCTGTGAATTTGTTGAAATGCGATTTTGTAGCAGACAGATTAATTGATGAGCATTTATATGGCGTCAATCATCCCTACGGAAAAAAAACAGGTAAAGAAGATATTCAGGCGATCAGCAGGGAAGACTTGCTTCAGTTTTACCAGCAATATTATTTGAAGGCAAAGTGTTGCATTTTTTCAGCAGGAAAATTGCCGGCAGACTTTGAGGAATTAATAGATAAAAATTTTGGAGATCTTGATCTAAATGAGATGACGCCGACAATTACGCACGAAAGAATCGTGAGTACTCAAAA
>JBDTEF010000373.1:0-3406 GCA_039922615.1 Ginsengibacter sp. | reverse complement strand
TACTGACCGGTAAATGCAATCATCTTTCCGTCAGGAGAGAAAACAGGGTTTGATTCAACACCTTCACTTACTGTAATCCTTTGTGGATAGGAACCATCTCTGTTCGCTACCCACAGATCTTCGGCATATATAAAAGCAATATGATCATTGCTGATAGCGGGTTGCCAAAGAAGGCGAGTATCTGTTGTGTTTTGTGCATGAATCGAGGAAGAATAAAGGACGAATAAAACGAGTCCGGAAAAAAAGGAAAGAAAATGCTTCATGTAATTAATGGTTTAAGATGAGACAATTTTACGCAGTAATAAAGTTTTAAATAAAACCCAAATAGCTAAAAAACACCGCATTTTTCAGCGGAGAAAAATCACGGAATTAGAATGATATAAATTATTGAAAACTTCATACAGACTTTTGGTAAGAACTTAAAATTTCTTGCCTCACAAGTTATTGCAATAATTTTTTTATATAAAATAAATAATCATTTTATTCATAGCATTTTAGGTCGAAAGGAATTTAATGACAACCTGGTTTAGCAGTTCAAAATCTGTTTATATTTCACAGTCATTTAATGAATATTATATGCTGTTTAAAAACATAAGCAGCACTAATCTTATTTTTTATTGCCATTATAATGAGCAGCTAATTGCAATGCCTTGTAAGCATTCACTACGCCACCGCTTACACAAAGCATACTGAAATCTACCATTTCTTTTGTACCTGGCTTATAAACTTTTTTACCTTTTAATGAGGTTACCGATTTAAGAATAATATCTTTTACCTGTATCGCGCTTAGGTCAGGATAATATTCCATAATCAATGCGGCAACTCCCGCAACTACAGGAGTAGCCATGCTGGTGCCACTCATAATCTTGCATTTATTCCCTGGTACTGTAGAATAAATATCTCCCGGTGCAAACACATCTACATTTTTCTGCCCGTAATTTGAAAAGTCTGCAGGAAGCGCAAAACCTGTATCAATACTGATCGCCCCTACGTTAATTATATTTTTTGCTCTGCCCAAAGAAGCTACAAAATCTGCATTAGGATAAGCAGCGGTTGAGTCAACATTAATACCCTCATTCATGGCTCCATGAACCAATAATACTCCTTTTTGCTCCGCGTATTTTACAGCATCGTCTACCCAATTTTTTTGAGGTGAAAAATATTTCCCAAAACTCATACTGATAATTTTTGCGCCGTTGTCAACTGCATAGCGTATTGCTAAAGCAATATCTTTATCACGTTCATCTCCAAATGAAAAACTATTCACAGCTCTGATGGGTAAGATTTTTACATTGTCCGCAATCCCATCTATTCCTATACCGTTATCCCGAACTGCAGCAATAATGCCGGCACAATGTGTACCATGATCGGCAATTTCATCACCCACATTATTATTACCATAATTTCTATCATTTATATCAAAAGGATTGTCGCCCACTATCTCTTTTCTCATTTTGTTTGGATCTTCCTGAATTTGTTCATATCTCCATTGGTTCGCTTTAGTTCTGATTAACCCTTCGTGCACTATCCCGACAAGGCTGTCTAAAGTAAGGGAAGTAAATTCAGAATTTGCTCCGGCAAACGTCTGTAAAATAAATTCTTTTGAAGCCATAGCGAGGCTATCTTTAGATCGAATTGACTCCAGGTCTTTAATGTACAGAATTGGCATTTTAGTTTCTTTTTTTACAACGGTAACAGCTGAATCCAACTCATTGACAAATATAGAGAGACTAATATACCTTTGCGGACTTCTCTCCAATGAATCACTTAAATGTTTAGTTTTTGCTTTTAGAAAATATTGGTACTCTTTTTTGTTGAGCAAATTTGATGAATCCTGTATGTTGCCATATTCCGGCAATAAACGAGCATATTCCCTATCCGCTTCACTGCTTGTGGCATACATCATTTTACCATCCTTTCCACCAAGGAAATTCCAGCCGTGTACGTCATCTACATAACCGTTTTTATCATCATCAATACCATTGCCGGCAATTTCCTTTTTGTTGGTCCAAATGTTTGCCTGTAAATCTTCATGACTAATATCCACGCCGCCATCTATAACTGCAACGATTACCGTGTGGCTTTTTTTACCTTTTAATAATCCTTTGTAGGCTTTATTTACAGAAGCGCCATACACAGTATCCTTTTGGTAGTCCAGCAATTGCCAGGTTTGTATTTTTGATAACTCTTTTGTTTTTGTTGGTATTTGTGCAAAGGAGGGAAGTCCTAATAAAAGCAGCGTCAATATTTCAATAAAAATTAGTTTTGTATTTTTCATGATGAATGATATTTTAAGAAGTGCTAATACTAATCTTGCTTTTTATTTTTATTAAAATGAGCAGCTAATTGCAATGCTTTATAAGCATTTACTACGCCACCACTTACACAAAGCGTACTAAAATCTACCATTTCTTCCGTGCCAGGCTTATAAACTTTTTTACCTTTTAATGAGGTAACTGATTTAAGAATAATATCTTTTACCTGTATTGCGCTTAGGCCAGGATAGTATTCCATAATCAATGCGGCAACGCCCGCAACTACAGGAGTAGCCATGCTGGTTCCGCTCATCAATTGATATTTGTTGCCGGGCATATCAGAATAAATATCTACACCCGGAGCAAACACATCTACATTTTTTTGTCCATAATTTGAAAAAGAAGCAGGAAGCGCAAAGCCTGTATCACTGCTGCTTGCCCCTACATGGATCATGTTTTTTGCTCTGCCATTACCATTGGCAAAATCCGCGTTTGGATAATTAATTATTGAGTCTGTATTGGCGCTTTCATTCCCGGCTGCCAGTACTAACAATACACCTTTTTCTTCTGCGTATTTTACAGCTTCATCTACCCAATTTTTTTGAGGAGAAAAATTTTTTCCAAAACTCATACTGATAATTTTTGCACCATTGTCAACGGCATACCGTATTGCCAAAGCAACATCCTTATCACGTTCATCACCATATTGATAGGAATTTGCCGCTCTCACCGGCAGGATCAAAACATTATCCGCAATTCCATCCATTCCTATATTTTTACCCCGGCTTGCCGCAATAATGCCGGAGCAATGTGTGCCATGAAAACCATCCTCGTCGCCAACTATATTATTACCATAAATCCTATCGTTAAGATTAAAAGGATCATCGTTAACTATCTCTTTTCTCATGCGATTTGGATCACCCTGAATCATATCGTACAGCAATTGTTTCGATTTAAGCTTTAATACTTCTCCTCGTCCCTGGGCAATAAGGGAATCCAGTGTAAAGGATCCGGTATCAGGATCTTGTCCTGAAAAAACGGTTATAAGAAATTCCTTAGAAGCATTTGCAAGACTATCTTTAAATTGAAAAGATCTCAAGTCTGTAAAATAGATAGAGGATTTTTTTGTTTCATTTTTTACAACTGTGAAA
>JBDTEF010000372.1:0-2568 GCA_039922615.1 Ginsengibacter sp. | reverse complement strand
TGGAATTCCCGGTACAATACGTGCCTCATTTGCATTGTACAATACAAAAGAGGAAGTAGATTTATTAGTAAATGGTTTGAAAAAAGCCATTAAAATGTTGACATAAAAAATGGACGAAATTAAAAGTATAGAAGAAAAGGAAAGTGAGATTGTGGAGAATTTCTCTTTGTTCGATGATTGGGAAGAAAAATATGAATATGTGATAGATTTGGGTAAAAAATTAATGCCTTTGGAGGAAAAATTTAAATTACCGGAAAATATAATTAAAGGTTGTCAATCAACGGTGTGGCTGGTTTCAGAATATAAAGAGGGTAAAGTATTTTTCAAAGCAGACAGCAATGCCATCATTGTAAAAGGTTTGGTGAGTATGTTGATTGAAGTGCTTTCGGGTCAAAAACCCGGAGCGATTTTAAATGCGAATATGGATTTTATCAATGAAATTGGAATGATGAAGCATTTGGCACAAACCCGCTCCAATGGCTTGCTTGCGATGATCAAACAAATGAAGAATTATGCGCTGGCTTATCAGTCAGTTTCATAAATAAAAATAATGAATGATGGATGAAGAAGTTTTAAAGCAAAAAGTAATTGATTGTTTACAAACGATATATGACCCCGAAATACCGGTAAGTATTTGGGAATTGGGTTTGATATACAAGGTGGACATATTGCCTTTAAACAATGTACAGATAGAAATGACTTTGACGGCGCCAAGTTGCCCATCAGCGCAGGAAATTCCTGTAGAAGTAGATCAGAAAGTAAGAATGATTGAAGGCGTGAATGATGTACATGTGGCGGTGGTGTGGGATCCGCCATGGGACAGGAGCATGATGAGTGAGGTGGCGAATTTGGAATTGGGGTTTATGTGACCCCTCACCCCCAGTCCCTCTCCATAAATGGAGCGGGTTGGGGTGAGGGTAAAATGAGATTTAAATTATGAAAATATCTTCACAGGAGGAATACGGTTTGCGAATACTACTGCGCATTGCGAAATGTGATAGCGAAGAAAGTATGAGCATACAGGCGCTAAGTATACTGGAAGGCTTATCACAGGCTTACGTGGCGAAGCTCACACGTATCCTGAGAAAGGAAGGATTTATCAATAGTAACCCCGGAAATGTCGGTGGCTATTTTTTAGCAAAACCCGCCAACGAAATTAATATCAATGAAGTGCTGAAAGCCTTAGGTGGTGCTATCTTCAGCAAACAATTTTGCGGTACTCATTCGGGTATTTCAAAACTTTGTACCAATTCCGTGGATTGTTCTGCAAGGTCTCTTTGGAAAATGATTCAATATTCGATTGATAGAGTGTTGGATAAAGTGACGCTGGCAGATTTAACCGGAACGGAAGATCGGTCTTCGAAGATTTTGAAAGAAATGTTGCTGGGGTAAATAAAAATTAAAAAAAATAAAAAGTTACCCAGGCGTAAAATTATTCCTCTCTGCGGCTCTGCGCCTTATCGTGAATCGTTTTTCTCTGGTTAAGAAAATGTATTAAAGTTGTATTTTTGAAAAATCATTAAAAATGGTAACTCAATCTGTTTATAACGAAGTAGCTGAATTTATGGCATCTATGAACCCTGCTAAGGTTATAGCTTTTAAACCTTCCTCAGCTAACCAAATCCGCTTTGATTTTTTGTTAGACAAACAAAAAGAAAATTGTTTATCTAACGATGAAAAAAGTGAGATAGAACATTACCTCATTTTAAATCGCATAATAGGACTCGCCAAAGCACAAGCTTTGAACATTTTAAGAAAATGAAAATGAAAAGGTATACAATACCTGATCATATAAAGTCAGCCGTTGCTCAACGGGCCGGCTTTAAATGTGAATATTGTCTTCTTTCCGATATTGTTAGTTTCTATAATTTTCATATTGACCATATTATAAGCATTAAGCATGGCGGTGTGTCTCATATTGATAACCTCGCCTATTGTTGTCCCGATTGTAATTATTGCAAAGGCTCCGATATTGGCAGTGCGATTGAAAATGATATAATGGTTCGTTTTTTTAATCCACGAAAGGACAAATGGAATGAACATTTCTATCTTGAAGATGGAATGATTTTGTGTAAAACTGATATTGCAAATGTTACTGAGCCTATTTTTAAATTTAATGAATTGGATAAATTAATTTATAGGCGGCAATTAATTCACCTGAATCAATATCCATAATAGAGGTCTGTTTACTTCACGTATCATTAAAACAAAATAGGTTCTTTTTCATTCTATATTGGTTTTGGTTGGTGTTTTAAAATTTGATAATCATTTTCAAATAGGTTGGCAATTCAGGTGGAACTTCCATTTCTTTATTCCAATTTTTTAAATCCTTTAGAATGGAATTTTAAAAATGATTTTTTTGGCCATTGCAGTAGAATAATGAGGTGTAAAATTATTGCAGCATTTTATTAATAATGATTGGATCATTACCAGATTAAACAGAAACTACCTGTTAAATTAATTTTGATCGAAAAGACTTAACTCTTGCTCTTCTCCTTCTATTTTGCACCTTTCTCCTTTGCGAGAAAATCCCTAAAACAAATTCAAATGCTTACTAATTACAACAAA
>JBDTEF010000371.1:0-14784 GCA_039922615.1 Ginsengibacter sp. | reverse complement strand
AAAAAAAGAGGTTGAATATTTCAACCTCTTTCATTTATTAAATTTAAAACTTACTTTACCTCTTCAAATTCAGCGTCAGTAACATTATCATTAGTGTTAGCACTTGCGTTTTCATCGCCTTGCTGTTGTTGACCTGCATCGGGCTGACCGTCGCCATTCGCACCAGTTTCCTGTGTTGCTTTATACATTTCCTCACTTGCTGCAGTCCATGCTGCATTCAATTCTGCAACTGAAGTATCTATTGAGGCAATATCCTGGGATTTATGCGCTGTTTTTAACTTCTCCAAAGCTGATTCGATCGGTGCTTTTTTGTCAGCAGAAATCTTTTCACCATATTCTTTTAATTGCTTTTCTGTCTGGAAAATAAGACTATCCGCCTGGTTCACTTTATCCACTTTTTCTCTTGCTTCTTTATCAGAAGCCTCATTTGCTTTGGCTTCATTCCTCATTTTCTCGATATCTTCTTTGCTTAATCCGCTTCCGGCTTCTATGCGAATATTATGTGATTTACCTGTCCCTTTATCTTTGGCAGATACGTTCAAGATACAGTTCGCATCAATATCAAATGTAACCTCTACCTGTGGCACACCACGTGGTGCGGGAGGAATACCATCTAAATTAAATGTTCCTAAGCTCTTATTTTGAGTAGACATTGGTCTTTCACCCTGCAAAACATGTATTTGTACGCCCGGCTGATTGTCGCTGGCTGTTGAGAATACTTCCGTTTTTTTAGTTGGAATAGTAGTATTGCTTTCAATCAACCTGGTCATGACACCACCCATTGTTTCGATACCTAATGAAAGCGGGGTTACATCAAGTAATAATACGTCTTTAATTTCACCTGTAAGAACGCCACCTTGAATAGCGGCACCAATTGCTACCACTTCATCTGGATTTACACCCTTATGTGGTTTTTTTCCGAAGAAATTTTCAACAATTTCCTGCACTTTAGGGATACGGGTAGAACCGCCAACCAAAATTACTTCATTGATATCTTTTACGGTAAGACCTGCATCTTTTAGTGCTGCTTCACATGGTTTCAAACAACGGGAAAATAAATCATCTGCTAATTTCTCAAAATGAGCGCGCGTTAATTTTTTTACCAAATGCTTTGGAACACCGTCTACTGCTGTAACGTACGGCAAATTAATCTCTGTTTCACTTGCAGAAGAAAGTTCCACTTTCGCTTTTTCTGAAGCCTCTTTCAAACGCTGCCAGCTCATTGGATCTTTGTGCAAATCTATTCCTTCGTCTTTTTTAAATTCAGCAGCTAACCAATCCATTATCACTTTGTCAAAATCATCCCCACCTAAGTGGGTATCACCATTGGTAGATTTTACTTCAAATACTCCATCTCCTAATTCCAGAATTGAAATATCAAAAGTACCACCACCAAGGTCAAAAACTGCAATCTTTTGATCTATGCTTTTTTTATCTAACCCATAGGCCAGGGCTGCTGCTGTGGGCTCATTAATGATACGACGAACCTTCAAACCGGCAATTTCACCAGCTTCTTTTGTTGCTTGTCTTTGGGAGTCATTAAAATATGCAGGAACAGTTATAACTGCTTCTGTTACTTCTGTACCTAAATAATCTTCAGCCGTTTTCTTCATTTTCTGCAAGATCATGGCGGATATCTCCTGCGGTGTATATTGTCTTCCGTCTATATCTATTCTGATGGTATCATTATCACCTTTTACCAATTTGTAGCTCCAATGGCCGGCTTCAGTGGTTACCTCATCCCATTTATGACCCATAAATCTTTTCACACTCATAATGGTATTTACAGGATTGGTGATAGCCTGGCGCTTTGCAGGGTCACCGACCTTACGCTCACCATTTTTAAGAAATGCCACAATGGACGGGGTCGTACGGCGCCCTTCATCGTTTGCGATTACAACGGGCTCGCTACCCTCCATTACTGCCACACAACTATTTGTAGTTCCGAGGTCAATGCCTATTATTTTTGCCATAATTATTATTTTTTTATTTCGATTAATCTCTAATTGACAAGGTTTATGCCAATGGACAAAATGTGCAAAAATGGCAGGGGAAGGTTTTGTGTTTCAGGTTTCAGGTATCAGGTATCAGGTAGTTATCTATCGAGTAAGTTCTAATATTAGCAAGTTTAATAACATCCTATTCCATTAACAATACCTATTTGTGAATCAACATTTTTTTTCTAATCGAAATGAAAAAATGAATTACTATTATTGAATGCCAAAATTACACGCGTACTATATTCTTCCTTCTTAAATAAAACATTTTCATGGTTTATTAAGTATTCAACCTATTCCGGGAATAGACACTTATACCTGAAACCTGATACCTGATACCTGAAACCTAATTGCTATTTGACTTAAAAGTGTAATGCTTTTGCGATAAATAACTAAATGTGACAATAATAATTATTGCAAACATTTTGGCAATAGTGGGAAAGAAATGGAGGTACTGAACTAAAAGATTAAGAATAATATAGTTAAGAATTAAATTGATTCCAACAATGAGCATATAGCGTACAAGTTGTATGCGGCCTCTTAAATGAGAACCATTGAAAACAATAAATTTGGATAGTAAAAACCCAACAGGAAATGTGACACAAAATGACAGGGCTAACGCAGCATTATAACCCTTTAAAGAAATAAAACCGAGGTTAACAACATTTTGCCTAAAAATAAAATTAAAACTCACATAAAATAATACAAGGTCCAACACCATATTAGAACTTCCGCAAACCGCATAGCGGAAAGTTTGAAGAGGCATTATTTTCTTGAATGGCGGGTAAAAAAAATCAATAAATTCAGTAATTTTTTTCTGCACGTAAGGTTTACTTTTATAAAAGTAAAATTCCCGGCAATGCCGGGAATCAATTATTTTAAAATACAATCATTTATGGAAGTACATATCGCAAACCCAGGCCCAGAGCGAGATTAGAACCTGCAGATGGTGATATATAAAAGAACGGATCAAATCCCAGGCTTACACTAATAGGTGCATCAGGAAATTTATAATCTACTCCACCTGTAAGACGCAATGCAAATAATAGCCCGCTGCCTTTACCACCAGAGCCTAACAGACCACCACCACCTAAAAAATAAGATAATCCCTCTACTGGTTTAATGTCACCCTGGTATTCATATAACCCTTCCACTCCAAGACCACCATTGTAGAATAATAAGGAACCTTCAAGCGCATTTGCTGCACTCAGACTATGCTTAATATTTATACCCCCAACAGAACCGTTTCCTGTATAAAATTTTGCACCAACAGCTGTATTATAAGTTTGTGCATTTACCCCAAATGATAATATACATAGGAAGGCAAACATTAAAAATGTGGTCTTTTTCATTACTGGTTTTTTACTTTATAATTGAAATTTTATTGCCGCAAAAGTATTTGTTTAAAAACAAAAAAAAAGGTAAAAATTAATTTCAAAAAAATAATGAATTGACCTAGAAGACAGGTTGATTTTCACTTAAATAATTAAAATGATAAAAGTTTACAATAATGATATTGCAAATTAAAAAGAGGAAGTTTTTGCGTTCTAAAAATTTTCTTCAATAATCAATTCATCATTTTCAGATGGAGGAAATATTTTTTCATCAACATTTGGAGAACTTTCTTTTGGTTTATTATTTGAAAACATCATACCAATCATCATTACAAGAGAACTAAAAACGATCACCTGGATTATCAGGGATTTATTCACACCTGCAATGGTTTCAGTTGCCGGTATAGCCAGGAATAAAAGAATGGTGATTAATCCCCTTGGGGCTATATAAAGCAGCGGAGATACGGGAACCTTTGCTATATAAAGTAATATCCACCTGAATAAAAATATGCTCGCTGTTATGGATATTGACATCAAAAGAGTATCCGGATTAATGATTTCTGAGGTTTGAAATGAGTAACCAAATAAAATAAAGAAAAATGCCTTCATGAGGAATGTGCCTTCTCTGACCATATCCCTAAACATATTAATTTCTTTGACTGAATTGTCTTTGATTTTTCGAAAGAATTTTATCTTTTTCAGTTCGTCAATATTTCCAAGAAAAAGACCAAAGAAAAGAATAAAAATCAATGCCGGCAGGTGGAAGACTTCGGATAAGGCATAAATCAGGATCATCAGTATGATGATAGGCGCATATTTGGTGTGATGATTTATCCTGCTTAATAAAAAAGAAAGAGCGATGGTTGCTACAAGGGAAATAACAATCATAACAACCAGGTTAAGACCAAACCCTCCAAGAGAATTAAACGTAATATATTCATTAAATGCTACAAAATTGAAAAATAGAACACCCAGGATATCGGATAGGCTACTTTCATAAATCACATATTCCTTTACAGTTCCCGATAAATTTCCGGCACTTGCTATAGCTACAGAACTACTTATAACACAAATGGGAATTACATTTACCAAGGCAGTCTTGAATGGAATTTCCATAAAATAATTCAATACAAAAGCAAAACCGAAGGCAAGTGCTAACATGGAAACTATTGCGGTTAAAAAAGTCCTTCTAACCAAAGGAAATTTTGACCTGTTCATCTCCAGGTCCAAGGCACCCTCTAATACAATCAGCACCAATCCTAAGGTTCCGAATATAGGAAGCAAACCAGAAAGGTCAGGAATGGGACGATTTGATAAAACAGATACCTGCCGAATACCCCAGCCAAGAACCAGCAGCAGGATCACCGATGGAATTTTTGTAACTGCACTTGTAAGATCGAATACATAGGCAAACAATAGCAGTACACAAATAATAATTATTACTACCATGAAAAAAAACTAAATTAATGATAGGGTAAGGAATAGCCATTTTCCTACTGGCAGTAAAAGTTTAAAAATAAGGAACTTCTTCTTGTTAAATACATAAAAATTGAATAATGGTACGCAACCAATAATTTTGAATCAAATCAGAAGGCAATTATATTGAAGCCAGGTTCTTCAATGCTGTCTTCAAATTAATTCCTTTTCCTAATACAGGATTAAAAATATCACCCTGCTCTCTCATCCTTTCAATTGAATTGTGAATCGTAAAATCGCTCATTTTTAAACCTTTCTTTACTTCTTCCCAATGCAAAGGCATTGAGACGGTTGCACCGGGCTTAGGTCTTAAGGAGTATGCTGCAGCAACAGTTGCATTAGGACGATTTTGCAAAAAATCAATGTACATTTTACCATCCCGGTTAGCAATTTGTCTTTCAATACTTGTAAAACCTGGTAATTCATTTTGGATCATATGCGCAATAATCCTGGCAAATTCTTTGGAATCTTCATAGGTATATTTGTGGGCAAGTGGAATGTAAATATGCAATCCTGTGGATCCTGAAGTTTTGCAATAGCAGTCAATCTTCGCAGCAGTAAGTATTTGTTTGGTGACATTGGCAGTTTCAATTACCTGGTCAAAAGTATTTTTATCAGGATCTAAATCTATGATGCACCAATCAGGATTCTCCGGATTTTTGACGGTACTTGACCAGGGATTCATTTCTATCGTTCCCAGGGAAGCAATGTATAATAGTGTCGCCTCATTATTACAAAGCATAAAATTTTTCTGAATTCCCTCTGAAATGTAAGGAAATTTTGCAATCCAATCGGGCACTTTTCCTGTTATATTTTTTTGGTAAAAACTCTTGCCATCTATGCCATTGGGAAAGCGATTGAGGGATTGTGGTCTGTTTTTTAAATAAGGTAAAATAAAAGGAGCAGCCTGGTAATAATAATTAAGCATGTCCCTTTTGGTTACTTTATCAACGGGCCAATACATTTTATCGAGATTGCCGAATTTTAATTCGTGCCCACCTACTTTACGGACCTGTAATTTATCGGCAGGATTTAAAAAAGTAGCTCTTTCTTTCTTTTTGGGAGCCCTTAATAAAGAAGATTTTCCAATACCGGCTGATACTACATTTTCTGTTTTTATTTCGGTTTCCAACACAACTGAATTGGGAGACTTATCCATTCGCAATCCCTGGAAGGAAGGATGGCGCATAACGCCGTCCGATGTTAATTCACGATAGGAAACCTCGCAAACTAATGCTGGCTTTAGCCACATTGCTTCTGCATGTGGCGGATCGGGCCTGAAACGGGAAGGTTTGTTTATATCAGGTAAAGAAATAAAGGCTGAATCGGGTATAATTAAAGGTTTGAACAATTCTATTAATTCTTTTTGCAATTTATTGGTAAATCCCGTACCTATTTTTCCTGTATAATGAAGTGCGCCATTTTTAAAAATGCCAACTAATAAGGAACTAAACGATTTAGTGGTGCCTTCATTTATTGTATAACCACCAATGACTACTTCCTGCCTTAATTGTGTTTTAATTTTCAACCATTCTTTGGAGCGTTCGCCAGGATGATAAAGTGAAGAGCATTTTTTAGCAATAATGCCTTCAAGACCAAGTTTTGTTGCGGATTTAAAGAACTCAATACCTTTTTCGGGGATTTCTTTACTCAATAATATAATCTCACTTTGTGGTAAAATATCACGAAGCTTTTTTCTTCTTTCGAGCAATGTTAGATTGGTGAGGGATACACCGTTAAGCGATAAAATATCAAAAACATAATAAATTAAAATTCCATCTGCCTCGCTTCGCCAATTCTGAAGAGCACCAAAATCCGAAATACCTTTTGAATTTGCGACAATGATCTCTCCATCAATCACTACATCAAGATCCCATTTTTTTAACTCATTGTGAATGGCGTAAAACTTTTCATTAAAGGATTTATTATTTCTGGAGGAAAGAAAAACTTCTCCATTTTTCAGGGATGCGAGAGCACGATAACCATCCCATTTAATTTCAAAAATCCAATCCTTACTATTGAATGGTTCATTCACCAATGTAGCAAGCATCGGTTGAAGTGAGGAAGAAATATCCAAGCTTTTGTCAGGAATTTTAGTGGTAGAAATCTTATTTCTTTTGGTAGAAGGCATAGCAAAAATTATTAAATACTATGCCAATATTTACTAATTGTACAATGAAGAAAAGTCATATTTATGAACTAACTGAAGCATCATTGAGTCGGGAGTCTTCAAGTTCATGGTAAAGTTTCAATTTTCTCTGAAGCACTTCTAATAAAGTATAATGATCCATTGATAATCCTTTAGAAGAAATTACTATCGGGGTATCACAATATGAATTATTAAATTCTATTCTTTTTTGTTGTAGTAATGAGGTTCCTTTTTTCAGGTATTCATTTGGATTTTTCATCATTACACAAATGAATTTTCTACCAGCCACCTTCTTTTTTGTTATATCAGCTACATCATCCCAGGGAAAGAAACCTATCGATCCTGAATTTGAATTATCCATAACCCCTTTTTCATCAATGACCATAACCGTATTATTGACAAATAATCTGCGGGCGTAAATAACGACTGCCATAAATCCCAGCAAGCAAACAATACCAATTGGCATTATAAAGGAGTGGGTAAATGGTTTGCTACTAAATGCTTTTATCAGTATTGCCACACCTGTAATTAAGAGGAATGCGGAAAGTATGATTAGCGTCTTTCGCTTTTTAGGACTATAGTTAACAATGATGGGAGAAGCAGAATTCATGACGATATTTTCTAATTTATAAAAATAAAATGTTTAATCAAGACCATTTGAAAACAATAATTAATCCATAATTTCCGGCAAGAATAAATGAGAAAAGAAAATTAATTAATAGGTAACAATATATTTAAGTCGATTAATAGCCTATAGACGACAAGATAACCTAACTGGTTGCAACCACAAATATGATGGTAAGAAAACATAATATTAATGCATAAAAATAAAATGATTTAGGATTAAATTTCTTTCTAAAAATAAATAAGAAGCAAATAATAGGAATTAAAAATAGTATAATTAGCATAGGTAACCATAAAATTTTTATTACCAATTCTAAAATGGGAGATTTATAAAATTTAAAAATATTTATAAGGTACCAAAAGCCCGAAACTCCGAGGGCAAAATAAAAAATCTTTTTACTACGTTTTATATCTTTATACGCGGAAGACTTTCTGTGAAGACCTTTTCTTTTTTCTGAGCCTGAACTATGCTGCCGGCTACGTGTACTTTTTTCTAAATTTGGATCTGAAGGCATTATTTATTCTCGAATATTAAAATAATGATAAATGTGAGCGAAGGTAGGAAATTTAAGTATCTAAAAATGAGATTATAATTGGATAATTTACCTGCCTGAATCTTCACATCAATATCTATTTATTGTTTTAAAATGTAGTCTTGAATTAAATCATCAAATCGTAAAATAAATTTCAACCAAATTTAATTTTACGATAATTAAAATTTTTACAATTTGGTAATCAATTAATTATACAATTCCTGCTGTAACACTTTAATACGTTCATCTGCCAGGTATTCATCATAGGTGCAAAGCCGATCAATTATTCCTTTTGGCGTAATCTCAATAATTCTGTTACAGGTAGTTTGTACAAATTGATGATCATGAGTAGTCATCAATAAGATGCCGGGAAAATTGATCATTCCATCATTGAAAGCAGTAATACTTTCCAAGTCTAAATGGTTGGTTGGCTCATCCAGGATAACCACATTTGGATTTTGCAGCATCATTTTACTTACCATACACCTCACCTTTTCTCCACCGCTCAATACATTTGTTTTTTTATTTACTTCGTCGCCGCTAAAAAGCATTTTACCCAGGAAACCGCGTAAGAAATCTTCATCTACATCGGTGAAATGTTCAGGTACAAATTGACGTAACCAGTCCATGAGTGAAAGTTTACCGGTAAAATATTCATTATTATCATTCGGCAAATAGGAAGTCGTAATAGTAGTCCCCCACTCTATTTGTCCGGCGTCAGCTTTTTCTCTTTTATTGATAATTTCAAAAAATGAAGTCAATGCAACAGGATCTTTACTTATAAAAGCGATCTTTTGTCCTTTAACCACATCAAAGTTTACGTTATTAAAAAGCGTTCTTCCATCTACACTTTTTGACAATTTTTGCACATTTAAAATCTGGTTGCCCGGTTCCCTTTCAGGTTTAAAAATGATACCCGGGTATTTTCTATTGCTGGCAGTAATGTCTTCAAACACTAATTTATCCAACGCTTTTTTACGCGAAGTTGCCTGCTTACTTTTAGAAGCATTTGCACTAAAACGTGCGATAAATTCCAATAAGTCTTTCTTCTTTTCTTCCTGTTTTTTATTCTTGTCTGTGGCTTGTCTTGCAGCAAGCTGACTGCTTTCGTACCAAAAAGTATAATTCCCTGTATAAATTTTAATTTTCTGTTTATCTACATCCGCTACATGTGTACATACTGCATCCAGGAAATGCCTGTCATGGCTCACTACCAGAACAATATTTTGATAATCAGCGAGGAAATTTTCTAACCATAAGATCGTTTCCACATCAAGGTTATTGGTAGGTTCATCTAATAGTAAAATATCCGGATTACCAAAAAGTGCCTGGGCCAATAGAATACGTACTTTCATATTGGCAGCAATATCCTGCATCAGCATACCATGTAATTCGTCCGGTACTCCTAATTCATTCAATAATGTAGCGGCATCACTTTCAGCAGTGTAACCGCCCATTTCACCAAACTCTGCTTCTAAATGACCTGCTCTCATACCATCTTCCTCTGTAAAATCTTCTTTCATGTAAATGGCATCCTTTTCCTGCTGTGTTTCCCACATATTTTTGTGTCCCATCATTACGGTATGTAATGCAGATACACCTTCAAATTCAAACTGGTCCTGTCTTAACACAGCCATACGCTCACCGGGCGAGATAGAAATGGTTCCTTTATTAGGTTCTATTTCACCACTAATTATTTTTATAAGGGTGGATTTCCCTGCTCCATTTGCACCGATAATGCCATAACAATTTCCTTTAACGAAACTTAGGTTTACCTCATCAAATAACACCCGCTTGCCGTAGGCTAATGTCACATTATTTACACTTATCATTCCTTTTTTTTTTAGAGGCGCAAAGGTAAGAATTTAAAATGGCGTCAACGAATGACATTTCTTTGATATAAGCACTAAATTGTTAAATAATTAGGTCTTTTTATTAACAAATATAAAAGATGAACTTTTACATTGAAAATTCCCCCGTTATGTTGAAGACGCATCTCAACAATCACTGACTATTTGCCTTTGTAGTTACATTTGCACAAGATTAATAAGAATATGACATTTACAAAAGCTATACAATCAGCCGCACTCGAAGGTTTTAAAGATTTATACCAAACAACATTTTCGGAGAAAGATTTTCAGATTAATGAAACCAAACCTGAATTTACCGGTGATTATACAATCGTATTATTTGCTATTACCAAAGCATTAAAAAAATCTCCTGAAGTACTGGGAAATGAATTGGGACAATATTTATTGAACACTCATCCTGATCTCATATCAGGATTCAATGTGATCAAAGGTTTTTTAAACCTGGTAATTGCAGAAAATCCATTATACTCATTTTTGGATAATGAATATGGTAATAAAAATTTCGGAAAAAAGGCGTCAAAACATTCAAAAGTGATGGTAGAATATTCATCACCTAATACAAACAAACCCCTACACCTTGGCCACTTACGAAATAATTTTCTAGGATGGAGTGTGGCAGAAATTTTAAAAGCTGAAGGAAATGAGGTGGTAAAATCCTCCATCGTAAATGATCGCGGCATCCATATTTGTAAAAGTATGATTGCGTGGGAAATGTTTGGGAATGGTGAAACACCCTCGTCAACAAATCAAAAAGGGGATCATTTTGTAGGTGATTATTATGTGAAATTTAATGAGGAATATAAAAGGCAAGTGGAGCAATTGATCAATGAGGGTACACCAAAAGAAATTGCTGAAAAAGAGGCACCCATCATGAAGAAGACCCAGGAGATGTTACTGGACTGGGAACATGGAAAACCAGCAGTCATTGAATTGTGGAAGCGGATGAACGCCTGGGTTTATAAAGGATTTGATGAGACTTACAACCGCATTGGTAGTGATTTCGACCAAACTTATTATGAGAGCAATACCTATCTTTTAGGAAAAGATTTTGTGCAGGAAGGTTTACAGAAAGGATTGCTATTTAAAAAAGAGGACGGAAGTGTTTGGGTCGATCTTTCTGATAAAAATTTGGATGAAAAATTACTATTGAGAGGTGATGGCACTTCTGTTTATATGACACAGGATATTGGATTGGCCAAACAAAAATTTGATACATTCAATTTAAGTAAAAGTATTTATGTGATCGGCGATGAGCAATTACATCACATGAAAGTTTTGAAAGAAACAGTACGGAAATTAGGGATGCCATTTGCCGATGAAATATTTCACTTAAGCTATGGCATGGTAGAATTAACTACAGGCAAAATGAAAAGCCGTGAGGGCACGGTGGTGGATGCGGATGACATTATTACTGAAATGGTGGCAACGGCTGCACAGCATACAGAAGAGTTGGGAAAGGTGAAAGATTTTTCTGATTCAGAATTAAAAGAACTCTACGAAATTCTAGGGCTGGGTGCCATGAAATTTTATTTATTGCGCGTAGATCCGAAAAAAAGAATGGTCTTCAATCCCCAGGAAAGTATAGATTTCCATGGCTTTACAGGTCCCTTTGTACAATATACGTATGCGAGAATACAATCTATTCTCAGAAAAGCAGGTGGTCATATTCCGGATACTGGTGAGAAAAAAGAAGACATTCTAAATGAAAAACTTCTTCCGATGGAAAGAGAATTAATTGTATTCCTGGAAAAGTATCCTCAGGTGATTTCAACTGCTGCAGAAGAAATGAATCCTTCAATCATCGCCAGTTATGCGTTTAACCTCGCAAAATTATTTAATTCTTTTTACGTAGATCATTCTGTAATAAATGCAGAAAATGATGAAAAGAAAAAATTAAGATTGCAAATATCCATCATGGTAGCCAATTTGCTGAAAAGTGCATTGGAATTATTAGGCATAAAAGTACCCTCCAGAATGTAATATAATTATGTTATGAAAGATGAAATTAAGGTAGATCAACTAAAAGAAAATACCCAAAAGTATTGGGATGAACGTTATCAGAATAGTAAAACAGATTGGGATATGAACCAGGTTTCACCACCCTTAAAAATCTATATTGACAGTCTCAATGATAAAAAAATAAATATACTTATTCCAGGATGTGGTAATGCGTATGAAGCAGAATATTTATTACAATGTGGCTTCGAAAATGTTTCCCTGGTTGACATTTCCAAAACTCTTACGGATAAGCTGAAAGAAAAGTTTAAAAATAATAAAATAAAAATTTACAACGAAGACTTTTTCAATCATTCAGGAAAATATGACCTGATTTTGGAACAAACTTTTTTCTGTGCTTTATACCCGGAATTAAGGAGAAATTATATTGACCATTGCGAAAAATTACTCAAGCAGGATGGAAAAATGGCGGGCGTTTTATTCTACAAAAAAATGGTCGGATCCGAACCTCCTTTTATTGCATCTTATGAAGAATACATGGCATTGTTTTCTCCAAAATTTACATTTAATATCCTGGAACCTTGTACAAATTCGATCGCACCAAGATTGGGTAGTGAGTTGTTTTTTGAAATTGAAAAGATAAAAATATAGTTCTCAGCCAATTTAATTTTCATTTTGCAACCATCTATAAGAGTTATCTTCTCAACCTGCTTTTTTTCCTGATCGTTTGCAGCACCGGATGCAGATCTGGTGTAAGATCGAAATAAAAAATAGCACCACCATACAAAGCGACAAATACGACTGTCTTTACCATAATACCGGCGAAGCCATGAAATGATTGAAACACATAATAGCAGACTGCATAGCACACAAATGAAATGATAATTGCATAGATCGTTTTCCGGGAAAATGGATTCATCCCAAACTTGCGCTTTAAAAAGAGCAATCGGATCGCATTATAGATAGTTAAAGAAATGAGGTTCGAATATCCTGCGCCGATAATGCCGAATTGCTTGACTAAAATATAATTGAGCGGTGCTATTAACAATAATAAAATCATGCCACTCAACATTTCGAATCTCCAAAAAACAGATGTTCCAATGATCTGTGAATTTACACCAGTACCTGAATCTACAACACGCGCCAGACCTAAAAAGAAGAAGATCCACTTTGAATCCAAATAGGCAGGTTTAAGTCGAAATGTAGTAACTGCGTCCTCGTAACTTAACCAGACTATTAGAAAAATACCAAGGGATCCGATCAATAAATTAATGCCTGAACGTTGGTAGATAAGGGTGATTCTTTCGTAATCTTTGTCCTTCCATGCTTTTGACAATACAGGAATACTAGCGGCGATCACTCCCCTTTGCGGTGCTTGCACTAATCCTGAAACTACACTTCCCAATGCAAAAATACCTGCGGCTGAAGTACCTAAAAGGGACATAATTATGATTGTATCTATAAAAGCAGAAATCATGAAAATGGTGCTTCCTGAATAAATCAGCGAAGCCATTGAAATCATTTTTTTATAAAACTTCCGGGTAACCCGGCTAAGTTGAAATGTTATGTGAAATTCTTTTTTCCACAATAAATAAATAAGAAGGATCAGTGCCGTGAGGCCGTAGGTAATTGAATACAATTTGATAAATGAATCAAAATCCACAATCAGTTTAAAACTTAAAAGAAAAATAAGTAAAAGCGTGAGTAATTTAAACATCACCTCACGAAGAAAAGTCGTGAATATTGATTTGCGGAGATTCCAGGCAAAAACTTCCAGCATTGAAAATAGAAGTATGCCGAGGCCAAAAGGAAATACCCAAAAATAATATTTCAGAAACAGTGGAGAGTTTGCGCCGAATTTCCTGATCACAAAATCCTTAAATACAATACCGGCAATAGTTACAAATAGAAAACCAATTAAACTAATAATAAAAGTCCAGGTTAAAAGATCATTCTTTTTTTTTGGCAGATTCTCGTTATAGTAAGGATAAAATTTATAAACAACCGCCACCATTCCAAGGTTGGCAAAAGCAAAAATCAAATTACCCACGGCAATAAAAATACTTGTCATTCCATATTCAGAAGTTGTAAATGGAGATCCTTGTCTTGTGAAAAGATAGGTATTTACAAACCCTACGAGAAATCCCGCGTAGACTAAAACTGTAGAAATAATACTTTGCCTTCTTACCTGCGACATATTTTTAATTATGGTGCAAATTATGGATTATCATGGTGTTGTCGTATTTTAAATTCATGTGAAGATTAGAAGGATAGCCCGTTATGAATTTCAACTCTGGCTTCAAAAGAATTCGTGCTGCTGTTGGCGCTTCCGCCTACACCTAAATCAATAATCAACACCCATTTCTCATTTATAACATTTTTACATGTAGAAATCAACAATAACTAAGTCCCTGGCGGACGCCAACCAAAGCAGGACATAAAATTCATATCTACAAATTTTTTGTGTTAACATAAAAATTCTCATCGATTTTTATTGACGTAACATTTTCAGGAGCCTTCTTAAATATTTCAGTAGGATAAATCCATACCAGGTTATTGGCTGTATCATAAACTTTTACCGGCATGGCAAATCCTGGCAAACTATTATTCCAACGATACAATAATCGGCCGTTTTCAGTTGTTGATTCCAAAACCGGAATTTGAGTTGTCGTTAAATATTGTTCAAATACTTTATCAAAATTAATTCCTGATTGCTTATTGATATAATCTTCAATCTGCCTGCTGGTAACCGTTTGGTGGTAGAATTTCTTATTCAATCCTCTCAATATTTGTCTGAATTTTTCATCATTATCGATTATCTGCCGGATCATGTGAATCATGTTG
>JBDTEF010000370.1:0-9338 GCA_039922615.1 Ginsengibacter sp. | reverse complement strand
GAAAAAATGTCCAAGTCAAAATACAATACCGTAAACCCGGATGTATTGGTGGATAAATATGGCGCTGATACATTTCGGATGTATGAAATGTTTTTAGGTCCCGTTGAGCAAAGTAAACCATGGGATACCAAAGGTATTGAAGGTGTTCACCGGTTTTTAAAAAAATTATGGCGCTTGTTTTATGACGAAGTAAATGGGCCAACCTGGACATCAGAAACTTCCAATTCCGGCGAGAATGTGAGTGAAGCAGCCACACCTGCAGAATTAAAAACACTTCATAAAACCATTAAAAAAATTGAAGAGGACACGGAGCGTTTTTCATTCAATACTGCTGTGAGTGCTTTTATGGTTTGTGTGAATGAGCTGACTGATTTGAAATGTGATAAAAAGGAAATTCTGGAACCTCTACTGATATTACTGACGCCCTACGCACCGCATATTGCAGAAGAATTATACCATGCTCTGGGAAATGATGGCTCCATTTTGAACGCTTCCTTTCCGCAGTTAGAATCGAAATACCTTGCAGAGTCAGAAAAAGAATATCCTGTTTCTATTAATGGAAAAATGAGGACTACCATTACTATTTCTTTGGAAGCTACCCAAAGGGAAGTAGAGGAAATTGTTTTTAAAAATGAAATTGTTCAAAAATGGGTTGAAGAAAAACCGGTCAAGAAAATCATTTTTATAAAAAACAAAATGATCAATATCGTGGTGTAGAATAAAGGTTGTAGGTATTAGGTTGTAGCTTTCAGGTATTACAACTTACTACCTACTAACTACTACCTACTACCTAACACCTATTCTTCCTCATCATCATTAAACACACGCTTCAATTTCAATTTTCTTACCGGCGCTACTATCAAAGGAAATTTTTCAACTATTACATTACTTTGCTCAAGACCAAAGCCACGTTCTTCACTCAAACTAATTTTCTTTATCCAGAAATATAATTTCATCACAAGGCGCTCAAAAATCGGGAGTTCATTATCCTGGGAAAGAAATTTTTCCATTACGATAAATTGAAAATCTCCCACCACATTATTCTTCTGCAAACTTTCGTAACGGCTGATTACATTCACCTCTTTATTAGCAACCATATCCTGCACTACTTTTCTAAACATCAGGTTTATACGGGGCTCCATTCTAAATCCTAATTTCAATTCTATCCTAATTACTTCATTCGGGATAATGGTGTCTACAGAGTATTCTGCAGTGTAAGGATCATCCTGGGTATCTACGTGCACAAACCAATAAATATCCGCCCGTTTTGGTTTGCGGTTTAATATTGAATAAATAATTTTATGCTCTATCTCTTTTGGATTATTGGCACTCGTTAAATAGACGATATGAGTCGCATATTTAGGAATAGTAAGGTCATTGCTCAATTCCTGGATCAAGGGTAGATATTCCTCCAATCTGACAAATTCAATATACCTGTTTTTAATTTTGCGCGCCCTAAACCAAACATACATAATGGTAAATAATACACCACCTACAATCAAAGTAACGAATCCGCCATGGGGAAATTTATCCAGATTGGCAACGAGAAAACTTATTTCTATGGACAGGTAAACCAGTAAATACAGATAAATAAGTATTTTAGGCGTACGCCTGGAAATAAGGAAATTGGCAAACAGAATAGAGGTTGCCAACATACAAAGCGTAATGGCCAATCCATAGGCTGCTTCCATATTGGAAGAGGTCCGGAAATAAAGGGTAATACCAAGACAACCCAATAACAGCAATGTATTGATACCCGGAATGTACAATTGTCCACGCTCTTCTGTGGGATAATTTATTTTCATCTTTGGCCACAAATTCAGCCGCATACTCTCACTGATTAGCGTGAAAGATCCGCTGATTAATGCCTGGCTTGCAATGATAGCGGCAACCGTAGCGATGACAATACCAATCATTTTAAAACTTTCCGGCATGATACCATAAAAAGGATTGAAGCCGTTATCAATTACCTCTTTGGTAAATACTTTACCGCTATGGTGAGATAATAACCAGGCTCCCTGTCCCAGGTAATTAATGATCAATGATGTCTTAACGTATATCCAGGATACCCGGATATTGCCTCTTCCACAATGGCCCAGGTCACTGTAAAGTGCTTCAGCACCTGTCGTACAAAGAAACACAGCGCCTAATATCCAAAAGCCATTTGGATATACAGTCAATAATTTTATGGCATAATATGGATTCAGAGACTTAAAAATAGTCATGACATCAAAAAGATGCATAGAGCCTAAAACAGCTAACATCAAAAACCAGAAAAACATAATTGGCCCAAATAATTTTCCAATAGATGCAGTGCCAAATTGCTGGGCAAAAAATAAAGCGATTAAGATACCCACTACAATCAATACAATGGTATTTCCGGTAATAGCACTGAAAAACGGAATCTGCCGAAGACCTTCCACAGCAGAAGTAACAGTAATGGATGGGGTAATAATGCCATCAGCTAAAACCGAAGCTCCGCCTATCATTGCTGCAAAAACAAGCCAACGTTTTTGACGTCGTATTAATGCATATAAGGAGAAAATACCACCCTCCCCATTATTGTCTGCTTTGAGTGTGAGAATAATGTATTTGATGGTTGTCTGCAAGGTAAGTGTCCAGATTATACAGGATAAACTTCCAAGAATTAAATCCTCTGTGATAAGCCTGTCTCTGATAATTGCGTTAAATACATAAAGTGGCGAAGTACCTAGATCACCATACACAATACCAAGGGCAATAATTAATCCTACAGGGGTAACTTTTTTTAAATTTATGTGCACATTGTCTTTTTAATATCAGTAAGACCGGGATTCACGAAATCTGGCAGTCTAAAAATCATTTGCAAATTTAGAGTGATTGAGATAATACGCAAGAAATATATTGACTTTCAAATAAAATCACGTTTTAATTCAACAATAGTGTTTTTTTGGAAAATACTTCTTAAAAAGCCCAATAGCAGATGTGTACAGGATTGGTATTTATTTAACCCGTTTAATATTAAATATTTTAATTGGCTGTATAAAGCTGGTGGCACTGTCGGGCTCCTTTTGTATTTCCTGCACTACTTTCATTCCTTTCACAACCTGGCCAAAAGCTGCAAAGCCCTGGCCATCAGCAGCAGCCCTGCCGCCATAATCGTATACCGGCTGATCTGCCAGGCAAATAAAAAATTCTGTAGACGCAGTTCCGGGTTCATTTCTTGCGAGCGAGATCGTTCCCCTATGATGAAGAATACCTGTTTGCTCAGTGGTTTCATGCGGAATGCCTGGTAGCAATTCTAATTTTTTAAAATCATTCTTCCATAAGCCACCCTGAATTAATTCTGCTTTATAGGCATTAGATGGCTGATCTTCTTTTTTCATTACCCTATAAAAGGAAGTATTTTTGAAATAGCCTGAATCGACAAAATGTAAAAACCCAGCCACAGTTTTCGGAGCTTTTTCCGGATATAATTCAACATATATATCACCAAAATTGGTTTGAATTTCTATTGTCGGTGATTTAAAATCTGTATTGTTACACCCTATAAAGACTATACCAGCTATTAAAACAACAAAAAAGAAGTTCTTCATAAAAATATTTCAATGATTATTTTCCTTGCAAATTTTACAGAATAAATTCCATGTTTTTAATATTATTCCCCAAAAGTTTTTTTTTGACTCCCATTTTATAAAAAAACCCCGGCTTTTGGCCGGGGAAAAATAAACATTGCAAACAATAAATAAACAATCTTAAAGAATAAAGTGATTATCACGAACGGTCAACTTTAAACCAAATTTTCAGTAAAAAAATTCTATTCTAAACCAGCGTTATATTAGTCTGGTTTTTTGCCGTCTAAAAATGAATTAATCGTTCCTATTTCAGCTTTATTATTTTCATCCGATTTCACTGTATAGTTTGTATAAAAGCTTTCTACATTAGCGATAGAATTGTGCAGTTCCATATTTCGGCGGAGGTAGGCCGGCACTGATTCAAATTCATTATGTGGATCTGTGGCATTTACATTAAAAGAGAGGTTTCTCAATTTCGAGATACGCTCCATAGCTTTGCGTTTCAAATCCTGTGACTCATCAATAATAATTTTCTCTTCTTCTGCAATCACATTATTTTTTGCCGGTATATTTTCTCTGGGTGCCGGCTCATCCTTGGTTACCAATTTCATCTGCGCAGGCTCTTCTACTTTTAATTCCATTTTCTCTACAGGTGGAATTATCGGCATAATCACCTTTGGTTTTTCCGACATCAACTCATGCGCATAAATCTGAGATGGCTTTGATAAAAACCCACCTGTCCTATTCACCTCATCGTGTTCAGATTTATTGACATTTGGCTGAATATCAGGAACTTCCGATGATGCAGACTTCGATTCCGAATCTACTGATGGTGAATATTGGTCGGCCCCTGAAAGCTCCAGGTAAATATTCTTATCCGCTTTTGTTTCTGCTTCTTGTTTTATTTCAACTGGCGATTTTAATGGTTCTTCAGAAACAAGATTTAAAATGGAAGGCATCATGTCAACTTCTACCTTTTTATCATTTTGTAATGATGATGCTACATCATCCTCCTTTAAAGTTTTCATTCCAGAAGGTTGTTTCACTAACTCTTCCACGGGAGGAACTTCCGTTTCTTCCTGCAATTTTTCATTAAAAAGAAACAAAGGCTTACTAACTTTTTTCTTCTCTTCTGTTTGCAAGGACATTACTATTTTTTTGTCTTCCTCTTTTTCTGCTACCACATCTAGCTTTTTTTCAAAAGGTTCCTTGTGCTCAAATCCGGTAGCTATTAAAGTAATACCTATTTTATTTTCCAATAGATTATCGTAACCCAGGCCCATAATGACATCGGAATTTTCGCCGGCTTTACTCAATAAATAATTTTGAATGATCTCCACTTCGTCCATGGTAAATTCATTTTCGCCCTCGGCAGAATTGATATTTATCAGTATCCATTTTGCACCACGAATATCATTATCATTTAAGAGTGGCGAGTTAAGGGCCTGCTCAATGGCTTTCTGGGCGCGGTCTTCACCTTCACATTCTGCATTGCCTAATATGGCTACACCACCATTACGCATTACCGTACAAACATCTGCAAAATCCACATTTATCTGGCCGGTACTATTGATGACATCAGTGATACATTTGGCTGCTGTGGCCAATACATTATCAGCTTTGGCAAATGCCGCTCTCATAGTCAGGTTACCAAACTGGTGCCGCATCTTATCATTGCTGATCACCAATAAAGTATCTACATGATCTTTCAGTTTATTTATGCCTTCTTCAGCTTGCGCTATTCTCTTTTTGCCTTCATAAGCAAAGGGTGTAGTTACGATCCCTACTGTAAGAATACCAAGATCCTTACAAATTTTTGCAATGATTGGTGCACCTCCTGTTCCTGTACCACCGCCCATTCCGGCAGTGATGAAAGCCATTTTGGTATTTACTTCCAGGATGCGTTTTATTTCTTCCAAACTTTCCTGGGTAGCTTCACGGCCAATCTGTGGATTGGCGCCGGCACCAAGGCCCTGGGTTAACTGAGGTCCTAATTGAACTTTATTAGGTACAGAACTATTGGAAATAGCCTGTGCATCTGTATTACAAATGATGAAATTTACACCCTCAATATTCTGGCTGTACATGTGATTAACGGCATTGCTACCGCCACCTCCAATCCCGATAACTTTCAGGATGGATGATTGTTCTTTGGGCAAATCAAACTGAATCATAGTATGGTTCCTCCTTTCCCCGAAGGGCATTTATTTTGTTGTTATTAAAATTATTTTTTTTGTTGCAAGCTTATTATAATTGAGCAAATTATAGTAGATCTCATTCAATTAAAGTTCTGAATCACCTTCATCTTTAAACATTTCTATCAGGCCGTTTTTACACGAATCAAGCAATGCTTTTAAAGATTTACGGGGTTTCACAATATTCTTTCTTTCAGGTTCCATTGACACTATTTCTTCTGCATCAGCTTCCACAAGATCTGGTTCTGTAGTGCCTACAGCGATAAATGTTTTATCAAATACTTTCTGCCTGTTTTCATAATCATTATAACCTTTTAAAATCAAACCGAGACAAGTTGCGTACATTGGTTTTGCTAGTTCCTCAATATGCCCGGAAGCCAGGTGTTCATTTGGATAACCGATGCGTGCATTCAAACCTGTTACGTATTCAGTTAGCTGAATCAAATGTTTCAATTGAGATCCGCCACCAGTCAATATTATACCACCATTAAGCATTCTATTATCCAGGCCTACCTGTTTCAAATGGTAAGCTACAAAATCCATAATCTCACTCATCCGAGCCTGGATAATTCCTGCAAGGTTTTTTACACTAATCTCTTTTGGTGCCATTCCTCTCAAACCCGGAATAGTAATAAATGTATTGGATTTTGCCTCATCAGAAAGCGCACTTCCAAACTGAACTTTCATTTGTTCTGCCTGGGTTTTCAATACGCCCAATCCTGTCTTTATATCATTGGTAATATTTTCTCCGCCAAATGGAATTACCGCTGTATGTTTTAAAATACCTTCGTAAAATACAGCCAGATCTGTAGTACCACCGCCGATATCTACAATCGCTACGCCTGCTTCCAAATCATGCTCACACATCACAGCAGCAGCGGATGCCAATGGTTGCAAAACAAGATCCTTAATTTTTAAACCTGCTTTTTCTACACTACGATTAATGTTTCGAATGGCATTTTTATCACCCGTAATAATGTGGAAGTTCGCCCCCACTTTTACGCCGCTGTAGCCGATCGGATCAGAAATATTCTGGAAATTATCAACCGTAAATTCCTGTGGTATCACATCAATGATTTGATCACCGGCAGGAATATAAGTTTTGAATTGATCATTTACCAACTGATCAATTTCAGATTGCATGATCTCATTATCAGTATCCTGCCTGACAATGTCGCCCCGTGTCTGAAGACTCTTAATATGGTGACCGGCAATACCCACATATACTTCACTGATGGGTAAATTAGGATTGCTTGCATAACAGTTTTCCAATGCCGTTTGAATTGCCCGGATTGTCTGGTCTATATTCAACACCATACCGTGTTGAACACCATTGCTGTTGGCACGGCCAAAGCCCAGAATTTCGAGTTTTCCAAATTCATTTTTTCTTCCGGCAATGGCAGCAATTTTGGTGGTGCCAATGTCGAGGCCTACGATAATGGGTTGTTCCTTATTCATAATTGCGTTTGTTTTTTTGGATCTAAGCTTTTAAAACTGCTTAAAACCTTTTTGTTTATTTAAGTTGTTTATTTTGTTTGTTTATTAATTTATTGCTTTTTTCATTTTAATCATCTGTCTTTTTCGGCATCACTGCTTTAGGCTCTTGCTGCACTACAGGCGGCTTTCTTACGTCCGGCTTTTTCGCCGGTTTTGGATTAATAAGAACTTTTTTTGGTTGCAGTTTTTTTACAACGGTTTTTTTTGCTTCTACTTTCTTCTTTTCATTTACAGGAGCCACCGCTTTCACTTCATTCACTTTTTTCGGGATTAAAACCGGGCTTGCTATCGGCGCTACAACCTTTACCGGAAGAGGTTTTGGAGAAGATACCACAATGTCTTCAGCACCACCACCTTCATCGACCTGGTCTCTTTCCCTTGACTGGTTAATGTCAGTGGGCACATTATCTTTTTGATCTAATTGTACATTACTTGAATCATTCATTTTCTTTTGTGATTCAGCAATGATCTGTTTCATTATCACAACCGCCTTTAAAGAATCTGCCTTCACTTCTTTGGCATCGCGCTTTATGGCAACTACCTGGTTTTTAAATTGTACATCCACGACAGAATAACGATTCCATCCGGTTTTAGTTTGAATCTGCCTGTAAAATGCCAGCAGCACATTAAACTTATCTTTATAGTTATCGCCGTTACCAAAGCGGATTATTTGATTACCCAATTTAGGTGTTAACTCAAATGTATAAAATGGTGTAATATCCACCTGCTCAATTTGAGCCATCCAAAAAGGATCATGTGCAATAAAATCGCTCAATGTGGCTATCTGATTTAATAAAGAACTATCTTTTTTATTAAGAATCATTACATCAGTCGGGAAATTAGTAAACACGGGTAGCCTGGCTGAGAACTTATTAGAAATATTTAACCTGGTGAGAGCCGTATCGATATAAAATGAATTTCCATTTGACGTAAAAATCCTGGCAACAGGTTCACGTTCATCAATATTTACCTGTAATACTTTATTATTATCAAAGAACATTTCTACTTTCCTGATCCACTGATCCTTTTTCAATTCATTCTCCATAGCAGACAAATCAGTTGTGACGATGGTGCTATTTTCCAATTTCTTTTTATTCACATCTTCAAGAATTTTGATCACCTCTTTTTTATCCAGGAAATAATGATTCTGAACGCCGGTGATATTTATATTTATCCCTGAAACCAGGTCCCCATCCTTCTTTGCCATAGCAGCCACTAATAATACAACAACACCACAAGCCACCAACAACCAGATAGAAGCACTGAGTATTTTTTTGTAATTATATCGTTTTTTATCTGCCATATTTTTAAGAAAATTTCTCTACGATTTCTTTTATTGGTTTAATTAATGTATCAATGTTTCCGGCACCGGCAGTGATTAAGAGTTGCCCATAACTACTTTTGGCAACTGTTTCTAAATAGGTTGAACTTAGATATTGCAAAAGCAATTCCGGGGTAATCACATCCGCATTTTTATTGTCCATCTTTTTCAAAATCATCTCACTATTTACACCGTCAATAGGTAATTCGCGGGCAGGGTAAATTGGAAGTAATAAGACTTCATCTGCCAGGTCAAGCGCTGCTGCAAATTCATTGGCTAAATCGCGTGTACGGGAAAAAAGATGTGGTTGAAAAATAACCGTACATTTTCTTTTTGGAAAAAGACTTTTAGCGCTTGTTATCAACGCCTTCAATTCCTCAGGGTGATGCGCATAATCATCTATATAAACTATATTATGCTTTAATTTTTCAGCTTCAGCAAGATCAATCACATATTCAAACCTTCTCTTTACACCTTTAAAACCGGCAACAGCATCCCTTATTTTGTCATTGTCTATTTCCAGGTATTTTGCAATGGCTATCGCAACAGTTACATTTTCTACGTTGTGCATTCCACCCATATTCAACCTTATATTTTCTACTACCCAATCATTTCCAATCACATCAAAATGATAGCCTCCGCCTTTCATCATAATATTGGTGGAATATATATCTGCAGAAGTATTCTGCAGGCTATAACGTAGATGGTTACCTGCAGTAAAATCTTTATCCGCAATTCCGAACCTCGTTAATAATAAACCACCTGGTTTCA
>JBDTEF010000369.1:0-2774 GCA_039922615.1 Ginsengibacter sp. | reverse complement strand
AAGAGTGTAACACTTTTATCGTAACCGATTTAGATTCAGCAGCAGCAGTACTTCCGGATAAAAGATCTGGTGCAGATGTTGGACGTGCTTCAAAAGCAGCAGCATTGGCACTTAAAGGAAGACAACTGTTGTATGCAGAAAAATGGGCAGAATCTGCAGCAGCTTCCAAACTGGCCATGGCTGTTCCCGGGTATTCACTTTTCCCAAATTACGAAGAGATGTTTTGGGCAGTAAACAATAACAATAGTGAAGTGTATTTTTCAAAGAACTATCTAACCAAACTTCGGGGTCATGAAGCTAATATGTGGAATTCCCTATATACCATGGGTGGATGGGGAGGTACACAGCCTACTCAAAACTTAGTAGATGAATACGAAATGACCGATGGATTATCTTATGACGCATCACCATTGTACGATCCCAACCAGCCTTATAAAAACAGGGATCCTCGTTTTGGAGCTAGTATATTATATGATGGTGCTATATGGAATGGCCGTGAAATAGAATTAAAAGAGGGAGGTAAAGATGGCATGGGCACGGCTAATGACGCTACTAAAACTGGATTTAACCTGCGTAAATTTATGGATCCTGCTATCATAAAAGAAGATCCTGATAATGGATACAACAATTGGATTCTTATTCGCTTAGGTGAAGTGATGCTTAATTATGCAGAAGCGCAAAATGAGGCAGTCGGTCCAGACCAATCCGTTTACGATGCCGTTAATGCGATACGCCATCGGCCAAGCGTTAACATGCCATCATTACCCGCAGGCCTTACTCAATCACAGATGCGTAATAAAATACGGCACGAACGAACGATAGAACTGGCTTTTGAAGAGCAACGGTTTTTTGACCTTCGCCGGTGGAAAGGACCAGATGGTAAATATCTTGCTGAAACCATTTTAAACTCTCCGGTATACGGTTTGAAAACCAGCAATGACCGTACTACCCGTACAAAATTTAAAGTAGAAGACCGGGTATATTTACCTAAGCATCGGTTATTACCCGTTCCACAGTCAGAGATTAATATTGATAAAAATTTAGAACAAAATCCCGGCTGGTGAAAAGTTTTCTTGTAGCTCGTACTACCGGTTTTTAGTTATTGAATTATAACAGCGATTGCCCATTTTGCACGGGCAATTGCTGTTTAAAGTTCTAAATATTATGAAATTTCCATTGCCATCATTGTTCATTTTTGCACTGCTCATTCTCGTTATAACTGGTTGCAAATCCAAAGGGGAAAAAACGCTTTTCACTGCAGTAGACCCATCCATTTCTAATATTAATTTTGAAAATAAGATAGTAGAAACTGCAGAAAAAAATGTGATGACCTATGAATATTACTATAACGGATCGGGGGTAGCAGCTGCAGATTTTAATAACGATGGTTTATGTGATTTATATTTTATAGGCAATGAAGTAGGAAATAAATTATACCTTAATAAAGGCGGGATGTCTTTTACCGACATCACTGATAAAGCTGGCGTTAAAGGCCGAAAGGGATGGAAGACGGGAGTAACTGCTGTAGATATAAACGGAGATGGATGGATGGATATTTATGTTTGTTACTCGGGGCCAGAAAAAAAAGAAAACCTGTCGGAAGAATTATATATTAATCAAGGCTGTGGAAAAGACGGCATACCTGTATTTGTAGAAATGGCTGCAGCGTATGGCCTGGATTCTAAATTCACTTTCACTTCGCAAGCGACTTTTTTTGATTTTGACGGAGATGGCGATTTGGATATGTTTCAATGTAATCATGCTCAACGCTACTATTCTCCGTTTTTTAATACAGAGGAAGTCCGTTACAAACGGAACCCTCAATTTGGCAACCGTTTATACAGAAATGACGGCGGACATTTTGTAGATATTAGTGAAGCTGCCGGCATACATGGTGGCGCATTAAGTTTTGGATTAGGCGTATCCATAAGTGATGTAAACAATGACGGATTGCCTGATATATATGTTACAAATGACTTTGAAGAACAGGATTTTCTATATTTAAATAAGGGCAACGGTACTTTTAAAGATGTTACTAAAAAATCTTTTGGTCACCTTTCAAAATTTGCAATGGGATGTGATATTGCAGATTTTAATAATGATCTTTTGCAGGATGTATTGGTTGTAGATATGCTTCCTGAAAAACTGGAGCGACAAAAATTACTTAAAGGCCCGGATGAATTTGATAAATATTCACTCATGGAAAATAGTGGTTTTCACAGCCAGTATATGCGTAACACACTACAGTTAAACCAGGGGAATACAAAAGACAGCATTCCCGTATTTTCTGAAATTGGGCAATTGGCAAATATCTACAATACCGACTGGAGTTGGTCGCCCTTAATTGCAGATTTTGATAATGATGGCTATAAGGATATTTTTATTACCAACGGATTTTTACGTGATTTTACTAACCTCGATTTTTTAAAATATACCTACCAGGATGCGGCTGATATAGCCCGGGATAATGGTAGTATTATGCCGGTATTTGACCTGATTAAAAAAATGCCTACAGTAAAATTATCTAACTACGCATTTAAAAATAATGGATCATTGAGTTTTACCAATGAAACTGCGGCATGGGGTCTTGATCAAACAATGGTATCCAATGGTTCAGTGTATGTAGATTTAGACAATGATGGCGATCTGGATTTGGTGACTAATAATCTTAACCAAAAAGCTTCAATTTGGGAAAATCATGCAAACGAATTGTACCATAATAAATTTATAAAAGTAAAGCTTAAAGGAAAAGGCAAAAATACCAAAGCTATTGG
>JBDTEF010000368.1:0-2573 GCA_039922615.1 Ginsengibacter sp. | reverse complement strand
TGCGTAAGCATCGTTGGCATCATTCAAGGCGATGCGTCCACCATAGAAATAAGAAATGTTCGTGTAAATACCCACTTTCGTATTCATATCCAATCCGGCTGAGATGGATTGTGAAGCCACGCCTGGTATTACATTTCCTGAATAATCTTTACCTGATTGAACATAATTTTTGTAACGAAAATGATTCCAGGTATGACTAAGATATACTTTGCTATAATTAAAAAACCGAAGAGGCTGATTAATTATTTGGTAAGAAAAATAACTCTCCAAACCATTCTGATTCGCAGATCCTGCATTATCAAAATAATCTCCACCACTGGCATCTCTCTTTTGAATAATTGCATTTTTCAATTGGTAAAAAAATGCATTCACATCTACATATAATTTATTTTTAAAAAAATATCCTTTTACACCAAACTCTTCATTGATACCACTCTCAGCCTGGAGTTCTTTATTAAAAATATTAGAGGATGGTAACACTTCTGCTGTGGCAGGTGGAGAGAAACCGCGAGCTATATTGGTATAAACAGACACCGATTTTATCAACTTTTTCAACACGGCAAAACGCGGAGCAATCTCATTATTAAATTGCCGGTTTTCCTTTTGTGCAGGAATAGAAGACAACCTATTAAAGTCAAGATTATATTGATTGATACTTGCTCCCAACGTAAAATCCCAACCGGAAATCATGGAGAGATTTCCCTGGAAAAAAATAAAACCCTGCCTGTTGTAGATCTCATCATCGGTCTGTAAATTTTCCGGATTTCCTGCCTTGTTATTATAGATTCTTAGCGTATTAAAACTTTGTTGGAATTCAACACCAGTATTCATCGTGAATAACCCTACAGAAATACTTTTAATGAATTGGAAATTCGTTCTGCCGCCTAAATGAGGTTCAGAAGTTCTGGAATAATTTCTGAAATTCGGATTCCTGTTTTGCGAATAGGCACCATACAATGAAGTACTATTTTTCCAATGATCATTTATCCTTTGTTCCAAAGTAAATCCTGCCAAAAAAGTTTTTGCATAAAAAGCTGCCTTGGCTTCACTTGCCGAAGGAAACATTCCTGCCTTAGGACGTGAAGCCCGGGGATTTATATCATACTCAGCTTTGGTAAGTGCACCGGGAGTTTGGTAATACAGATCACTATATAAAAAATGAGATTGCAATTCTGATTTATTATTACTTTTCAACACAGCATCCCAGGTAAATGCATCCCGTCGAAGTGCAGTGTGGTCGCGGTATCCATTACTATTTTGATGTTGGTAATTAATCGTATTTTTTAAATCCTCTTTCCCCAATTGTACACGAAGGTTTACATTTTGAAGCCCATAACTGCCGGCATTATATGAAAAGGACGCACTTTGTTGGGAAAGGTCATTATTATTTTTTATTAATAAAACGCCACCGGTACCTGCACCATAAATACTGCCCGCCGGCCCTTTGATAATTTCGATGCTGTTATAATTGAAAAATCCTAATTGATTCAAATAAGTATTTCCACCAGGATCGGTAAAGGGGATTCCATCATAATAGACTTTTACATTCCTGATGCCAAAAGGTGCACGAATGGAACTACCGCGAATACTTAAGCGATAACTTCCCGGTGACCTTTCTTCCATCCTCACGCCGGGTTTGCTATTCATTGCTTCAATAATAGAAACATTGTCATAACGCTTCAAATTTGTTGCAGAAACGATGCTAATGGCGGCAGGCACATCTACTAACCTGTGATTATTTTCATAAGCGCCTATTATTACATTTTCCAGTGTAATAGCTGAATCTTTTTCTACCTGCTGGCCTATTGCATGGAATGAAAGGAACAATAATGAAATCACAAAAACAAAGTAGCGACGCATAGAAAGGGATTAAACGCTAAAAGTAATTCTATTATTTTCTACCTTTCAAAAAATGATTGAATTAGGAGGTAGATATTATCTTATTGGTGGCTTCGTAAATAAAATAGGTTGTAAAGAATGTTAGTTTAAATACTGATTTTTTTTATAATTTAAGCCTGGTTTAAATTAAGGTAGCATTATCATTTATAGTTTAAACTAAAATTAATGACTTCAATAATAAAAAATGGACGCTAAGGAAATTTCAAATATCATCAATGAATTAGGTGAAGACCGCGAAGATTATTTTAATGCTGTTACGCCGCCTATCATGCAGACCAGCAACTTTGCTTTTAAAACGGTAGCGAGTTTTAGAAATGCATTGGAAAATGAAGGATCCAGTTATTTGTACAGCCGTGCTACGAATCCAACATTAAAAATATTGTCAGAAAAACTGGCAGCACTGGATGGCGCAGAAGATTGCCTCGTTTTCAATAGCGGTGCTGGAACGGTGTTTACTTCTGTACTGGCCAATGTGAAAAGTGGTGACCACATTGTATCAGTTGCAAAACCTTATACATGGGCGCAGAAAATGTTTGACAATGTACTCCCAAGATTTAATGTGACCACCACTTATGTAGATGGAAGGGACATTAAAAATTTCGAAAATGCAATTCGGGAAAACACTTCGGTAATTTACCTGGAAACGCCTAACAGCTGGAGTTTCAGCCTGCAGG
>JBDTEF010000367.1:0-5516 GCA_039922615.1 Ginsengibacter sp. | reverse complement strand
AAGGTACCATTACCGGCAATGTAGGACGCCATCAGAAAATGAGAAAATTATTTACTGTATATCCCGAAGGTGATTTTGGCAAAGAAGCAATTACTCATTATAAAGTACTTGAAGATTTTAATTATGTTTCTGTAGTGGAATGTAGGCTGGAAACAGGTCGTACACACCAGATACGTGTGCACATGCAACACATCGGTCATCCACTTTTTAATGATCGCACCTATGGCGGAGACAGAGTGGTAAAAGGAACCGTGTTTACCAAATACAAACAATTTGTGGAAAATTGTTTTGCGCTTTGCCCGAGGCAGGCATTGCATGCACGACAATTGGGTTTTATTCATCCTACAACCGGGCAAGAAATGTTTTTTGAAAGCGAGCTGCCGGAAGACATGAAATCGGTAATTGAAAAATGGAGAAAATACAGCAGCACAAGGATCATGGAATAGTTGGAATGGTAGTGTAAAGGCAACTTTTCGGGAATTGAACAATTTTATGGTAGTCGTCGTTTTGTCCACCTGAGTAACGACATCCTTAAAAGATTACCAACTAAAAATTAACTTCTTAATCCTATGGTTTTCTCTACCTGGAAGACATATTGAGATCTACATTATAATTTAAATTTTGCATTAATTATTAAATTATATTTTCAGAAAATGACACAAAAAATTCTACTTAAAATCAAATAAGGTAGCTGTAAAAACACCCCGCTCCCGTTTTTTCAAAACAACTTTCCAGTCGCCATTGTATTTCAATAAAGCCGGAACCATCAGATCTCCAAACCTCGTCATCTGCACTTCCATATCCACATTAAAATCATAAACGCCGGCATTATAACTTAATAAATAATTCCTTGATACTATGTCAAACTTTTTCTCGGTGAACCAGGTAGTCATTTCCTGGATTACAACATCACCTTTCTTATCGGGCTTGGATTTGATCGTGAAAACATAGCATGGTTGGCCATTGTACTCTTTAAAATCAATATCCATATTGTAATTGTCTGCCATAGACTCATCAAAAATGGGGGTTTTATTACTGATAAATGGAAGGCCGTTTATTTTTTTTCCAGGATTAAAAAAAAGCATCTTGAGCTGCTCTTTGTGCTTTTCTATTCCACTTAAACCATTGGTAGAAAAATCATTGCCTTTTACTATATTATTTTCACCACATACTTTTCCTTTTGTGAAAAATAACCCGGCATACATCTGTGCAGTATAATAATTGAACTGGCCATCCTTACCGTATATATCGCCGGTTGACTGCTGTTCCAGGACTTCCATTGTCCGGCAATTATCAGCTCTTAACTGGCGGGTTTTGCTTCGCAAAGATGCCTGCACATTACCTTTTTTGTCCAGCATCCGAATATCATTGAATGCTGTAAAACCAATGACTCGCAAATTTTTGAAGGCCTTGTAAAAGGTAGTATCATCTTTTACTCTTTGTATAAATGAAGGTACATCGAGTTGGTTATTTACTACAATTTCAGAAAGGGTAATATAATTATCACCCACTTTTATTGTAGAATCCTTCTGCTGTGCAAACACATACGACGACTGCATTATAGCAAATAGAAGCAGGAAATAAATTTTAATTATTCTCAAAATATAAAACTGAAATAATTAAGGATAGCGATCAAATTATTTATTGAATAACATACGGTAGTCAACCGAAATTTTCCCGGAAGAAATATCACTAAGCTTTCTCTTGAGAAGGCTCTTTTTTAATGGTTTTAAATAATCAATAAACAGCTTTCCGTCAATATGATCATATTCGTGGAGAATAACACGGGCCGTCACGCCAATAAATGTCATCGTATGTGCTACAAAGTTTTCATCGTGGAAATGCATGGTTACACTTTCCTTTCTCATTATATCTTCCCTGATTTTGGGAATGCTCAGGCAACCTTCATTATAAGCCCAGTCCAAGCCACCTTCTTCTACAATACTGGCATTGATAAACACACCTTTGTAACCTGCATCACCCGGGAAACTATTCTTTTCATCATCTTCCAGGTTTTGAATAATTTGTACACTATCCATTAAAAATAATCGGATATCCCTGTTTATTTGTGGAGCAGCCAGGCCTACGCCATTACTATTGTACATGGTTTCCCACATATCAGAAATTAATTTTTGCAAATCAGTGTAGTCGGCGTTTATCTCTTTGCCCATTTTTCGTAAAACCGGGTTTCCATAAGCCACAATTGGTAGTACCATATATGTTGAATTATCTAAAAGTTTTTGTATTGAATGAATGACGACAAACTTACGAATTAAGATGGGTAACTCACCTCTTAGTCATTGCCCCGGGAATCGGATTTACATTTTTTAAACAAAATTTTTGATTCTGTTTAGAATTTTAACTTTATATATCCTTGGTTAAGCAGACCTCAAGAGACGCACATTCTACAAATGATCACTTGCCATATATTCCTGCAACATCATTGTAGCCGCTATTTCATCCACATTTCTTTTATTTTGCCTGTCCTTTTTCTTCATACCCATTTCTATCATAGCCCTCTTTGCCATTTTTGAAGTATATCTTTCATCCACTTTTACCACAGGCATTCCAGGAAATTCTTTCTGAAATTTTTTGATAAACTGAGCTACCAATGGCGTAGCATGCGTGTCAGAATCATCGAGATTTTTTGGATCTCCTATAACCATTATTTCTACCGGTTCCCGTAAAAAATAATTTTTTAAAAAGGTCACCAGGTCCTTCGTATCCACTGTCGTCAAACCCGTAGCAATAATTTGCAAAGGATCAGACACCGCAATACCAGTGCGCTTCTTACCATAATCGATGCAAAGAATTCTTGCCATTTTTACTTTGTTTTATCAGAAAAAAATCTTCTTTTTTTATTGAAGGAAAAAGATAATTAGCAGAAACATTTTTTACGGAATTACCGAATAGATTTTGATTTTCGCGCATCTAAGTCTCCTAATGAAAAAAACTATAAAATGTACTTTTGCGAAAAGTGAAATTAAAATAATTTCATCTATCTTTTTATCCGTCAAATTTCATTTTCATTTAAAAAAAATAAAATTCACGCATAATTCTTCCTCATTTTTTCCAATTATTCATTTTTTCCAACAAAAGATGAACTACATTTTACCGCTTCCCATAAAACAATGCCTGCAGCTACTGAAATATTCAATGAATGTTTCATGCCAAACTGTGGAATCTCTATACACCCATCACATAGATTAATCGTTTCTGACTCTACACCACTTACTTCATTTCCAAAAATAAAAGCAATCTTTTCTTTAAAAACAGTAGATAGATCTTCCAAAAAAATACTTTTATCTACCTGTTCCACAGCAAAAATTGAATACTCATTTTCTCTTAAAAATGCAATGGCATCCTTTGTTTTTTCAAATGATTTCCAGTCAACGGAATCTTCTGCGCCAAGGGCGGTTTTTTTTATTTCTTTATGTGGTGGTGTGGCTGTATAACCAGTGATAAATATGGATTGCAACAAAAATGCATCTGCTGTACGAAAGACACTCCCAACATTGTGCGCACTTCTAATATTTTCCAAAACGGCAATAACAGGAAACTTCTCTGCAACCTTAAATTCATCCACAGACTTCCTATGCAAATCAGCCATACTTAATTTTCTCATCCAAATAATTTGGTCGCAAAATTAAGTGAAAATGAATGGAGGAGTTGAGTGAAATCGAGGAAAGCTTTTTCCATGTAACCTGAAAAAAATTAAGATTTATCCTAAAACAGATATTTTAGTTTCTGCTGAGTGATTTAGAAAATACTTTCTTTTACTTCTTTTAAAATAAAGAGTAGAAAAAGTCACATAAACCTCAACCTTTTTTATTCCCCTATTTTAGCCAATTGACTCTCAAGAATATTTCTTAATGATGCGGGCAACTCATTTTTATCTGAAAGAATATTCGTGTATATGTCTCGGAGCTTTCCCGTCAATTTTTCATAATCCGTTTTTATTACTTCTGAATTATCATGATTATCCGAATTCATCATTGCATTTGCCATGACCTCATAATCCTCATCACGATTTATTTGTGAAGAAACAGCATCACCATAATTAGAAAGTTCATTCATTAACTGATCAGTAAACTGATTGATTTGCGCTAATTTCTTTTCTAACTTTTCACCAAAACTTTTATCAAGATTTTCCAAAAGCAATTTTTGGCAAACTTCTTTCATTGTTGTATTTAATGCAATTACTTTCTGGGTAATTGATGCCGGCGATAAAGTGCTGTTTTCCATTTTTTACAATTTACTAAGTATCTAAATTATTTTCATCTTCGGTGGATTTTCTCCTGGTCAACTTTTTCAACTTTTCATAAACGGGGCTTTTCTTAGGCACTTCATCACCTAAGAGCACTCCCCATTGTTTCAGGTTATCTGTACGATCACAAATTATCTTGATCACAGCAATAGTGGGTAATGATAAAAACATACCGGAAATACCGCCGATACTCCCACCGACAATAACACCTACGATACTCGCGAGTGCATTTATTTTTACTTTGGATCCAACAATTTTAGGCATTAAAATATTATTGTCTAAAAACTGAACGACAGCGATCGTAATTAAAACAGTGAAAATGGGACCTAATTCCTGCGAAGCCGTCAGGGTAAGCAACACGCCAATAATATTTCCGAATAGCGCACCTATGTATGGGATGAGATTGAGAATGGCGAAAATAACACCTATCAACAATGCGTGTTTTATTCCAAATATCATCAATGCGCCGCCCAATAAAACAGTGATATAAGTAATCTGGATCAGCAGTCCTACAAGGTAGCTTTTTATGATAGATTCCATTTGGCTTATGCCCTCCTGCACCCTGCCGTAATCTTCTTTTGGAAACCAATAAAATAAAAAACGAACAATAATTTTCCGATAAAAAAGAATCAGGAATATGTAAATAGGCAACAGGCCTACAAATAAAAAGATTGAAGAAACCGAAGCCGCGGCGCCACCGATCATGCCACCTGCATTATTCAACAAGTTGTTGCTTTGTTCATTCAGTATTTTCAATTGTTTCTCTGTGGAAAAATGCGTTTTTGAATTTATCCATTCACTAAGCGATGTGAGATGAAGCATCACATTCGATTTTATTTGCGGAAAATCAGTAATCAGACTACTGAATTGAGCCGAAAAAAACCATACTATCAATCCTACTGCAATAAAAATAAATAATATAGCAACAGCAATTGCCAGTGTTTCAGGGAATTTCCACCTCTTACAAAATCGATAGATTGGTAGCAATAAAATGGAAATATATACAGCCATGAGCAATGGAGCTACAACACTATGCCCGGCAACCAGGATACTTCCCAAGAAAAATAACCCTGCAATTTCTATTGATCTTCTTACTGTAACAGGTAATTCTTTCATGCGCCTTGTTTTAGTATTTTTCTTTATAGAAAATTAATTTAGATTAAAAATAATTTTTGAAAAGATATAAATAATTAAATGAAAAATTGTTTTAGTTGTTCGAATAATAAAACCTGGCTAAAATCAGTACAAC
>JBDTEF010000366.1:0-4024 GCA_039922615.1 Ginsengibacter sp. | reverse complement strand
TCCCAAAAATCATTTACCTATTTTTGCCGGATTGCTAATTAAAAAATAATCGAAATGGTACTTTCCTCTCTCCTAACGAGATTTAGTGAACCGGAAACTTTAAAAATGGCCAAACTCGGCCGTGAACTAAGGGCAAAAGGTGTTGATGTGATTGATTTGAGTCTTGGCGAACCAGATTTTAATACGCCCGAACATATAAAAGAAGGCGCAAAGCAGGCAATCGATGAGAATTATAGTCACTACACGCCAGTAGCAGGTTATGCCGATCTTAGGGAATCTGTTTGCAAGAAATTAAAAATGGATAACGATCTTGATTACGAATGTGAAAATATAGTGATCAGCACCGGCGCCAAACAAAGTATTGCCAATACTATGCTTGCTCTCCTGGATGAAGGTGATGAGATAATTATTCCTACGCCGTATTGGGTTTCCTACTCTGAAGTAGCTCGCCTGGCAAGGGGAAAAGTCGTTTTTGTAAACACTACTTTTGAAAGTGGATTTAAAATTTCTCCGCAACAGCTTGAGGCTGCTATCACCGATAAAACGAAATTGTTTATTTACTCATCTCCCTGCAATCCATCAGGTGCAGTGTATTCAAAAGAAGAATTAAAAGCTTTGGCGGATGTTTTCGAAAAATATCCAAATATATATATCATCAGTGATGAGATTTATGAATACATCAATTACGTAAAACAAAATGGCGAAAAGCGGGAAAGTATCGCCCAATTTGATTCAATTAAAGACCGTGTTATTATCATCAATGGATTGAGCAAAGGATTTGCAATGACCGGTTGGAGATTGGGTTACATGGCAGCAAATGAAGAAATCGCAAAGGCCTGTGAGAAGATCCAGGGACAATTCACCAGTGGCGCCAACGCAGTTACACAACGTGCTGCTATAGTCGCGCTGGATTCTTCTTTAACGTCAACTTATTTAATGGTCGATCAGTTTAAAGCAAGAAAAAACCGCGTGATGGAATTATTAAAAGAAATGCCTCATCTAAAATGTATGGAACCCGAAGGCGCATTTTATATTTTCCCTGAAGTGAAATATTATTTCGGGAAAAAGTATGGCGGGAATACCATCAATAACGCCGGTGATTTATGTATGTATCTTCTCAATGAAGCCCACGTGTCTACAGTATCAGGAGATGCATTTGGTTCACCTGATCATATGCGTATTTCCTTTGCGAATAGTTTACCAAATATTGAAGAGGGATTAAAGAGAATAAAAGGCGGACTTGACCAGTTAATATAATCCGGAAAGAACTTAATTAATGCTTTCTATAAAGAAATAAGCCTTCAAATTTTAATTTTTTGAAGGCTTATTTTTTTGCATTAATTGTCGGATCTATTGTCCTAATAATTGATACATTTCTTCCAGTTTCGGAGAAAGGATGATCTCTGTCCTGCGATTTTTTGCGCGTCCTTCCGGCGTAGCATTTGGCGCCACAGGATCGTAATAACTATGTCCTGAAGAAACGACTCTCACAGGATCTACTTTGTAATTGTTGACAAGAATTCTTACAATAGAATTTGCACGTGCGGTACTCAAATCCCAATTATCTGCGTATTTACCCCTAATCGGGATGCTATCTGTATGACCTTCAATGTCAACTGCCACTGCACTATTTAAATTTAAAACGGCAGCCAATTTAGACAATGCATCTACACCCTTTGGGTTAACGACTGCACTTCCCGATGGAAAAAGTAAATTTTCTGAAAGACTCACATACACTTTACCATCTTTCTGATACACAGACAAATCGCTTGAACTAAATCCCTTCAACGCTTCTGTCATTTTATTTTTTAACTCTTCAGAAGCTGCTTTTTGCTGCGCCAACAAATTTTGTAATTGTGTCAATTTTTGTTGTTGCTGTTGTAAATCCTGCTGGCTTTGTGATAATTGATTTTGTTGCTGCGAAGTCTGGTTGCTTAAATTAGCAATTTTCTGACTAAGGTCTGCAATATTGGCTTTCTGATTGGCTATGCTGGCTTCCTGGTCGGCAATCTGGCTTTGCAAAGAAGATATCGTTTTCTGAAAACGGGCACTATCAGCTTGTAATGAAGACACCTGGTTTTGAGATTGGGTCAAATAACGCTTGGCCACACAACCTGAAAGCATAAATATGCCCACGAAAATGAGAAGTATGTTTTTCATAATGAATAAATTTTTCTATTACTATCAAAAAATGATGCCAGTTTATAATTCTTCTGGCAACTCTAAATGGATTTTGTGATTTAACACAAGCGTAATAAAAAAGTATTTGATCTGTCAGGTACAAGTTTTAATTTGTCGGAATAATGAAAAGAAATAGTAAATCACCTTTAGCCAATTCACTTCTATGGAAAATCTCCGGAAAGAATTTGACCCATGCATCCTATTTGTACGGAACAATGCACATGATGTGTGCAGCCGATTTTGAAATAAAGAATAAAGTGAAAACCGCCCTGGAGAAATGTGAGGAACTGGTCATGGAATTTGATTTTACCAATGAAGATGAAATAGCGATACTTGAGGAAATGAATTCAGGTACAATTAGGATTACTGATCATTTAAATGCAAAAGAAAAAAAAGAATTTGAAAAGATCATCACCGGGAATTTTGATTTCTCTGTGGATTATGCCGACACCATGCCTCCAATGGTGCTCATTAATATTATGCTCCTAAAGGCGATTGACTGTGATGATATCAAATTATTTGAAACAGAATTAATTGCTATTGCCAGGCAAAAAAATATTAAACTGGGCGGTGTTGAATCGGCAACAGAACAAATGGAGATTGCAGCAAAAGTCTTTGATTCCAAAGAGATTTTAAGACAATTGAAATCTGCCGATGATTTTAAAGACATGTTTAAAGAAATGGCGTATTCCTACAAAAGAGAGGAATTGGAAAAAATTGGATCCTATATAAATGATGAGCGATTTTTAAACCAGGATAGCAAAGAAACCATCGTCATGGAAAGAAACCGCAACTGGATAAAAAGAATGCCTGCATTCATGAAAGGCAGGTCAGTATTTTTCGCTGTTGGTGCAGGTCATCTTACAGGATCGGAAGGCGTTATTCACTTATTGAGAAAAAAAGGTTATGCAGTAAATCCAGTTTTTGATAGAAAATTAAAATAGTTAAAAGTTTTCCAACACAACCTAAGTAGGCTTATCGTTATTTTATTTCAGTACTTTAATAAATTCGGCACCGTGCTCCCTGAAACCATTTATGTGGAGAAATTTCTCATGGCCTTTATTAGCAACATGTTCATATATCAGCTTTTTTACACCCTTTGAGACCAGGTATTCATTATTTTTATCAAACAAAAATTTCCCTACCTTATAATCCCTGTATTTTGGAACGGTGTAATTCAATTTTACAATCGCCTCACCGGCACTATCTAAATGAGCAACAAAAATATTGGCTATCACCAGGTCTCTTAGAATAACAAAATTGAATGTATTGCTCAATGGATCATGCTGATAATCGGGGAAATAATTAGTAATATCTTTTTTATAAAAGGAAAGAAATTTATGAACCAATCTTTCATCGCCCTGGAATTCTATTAATTCAAAATCTTCATCAGCGCGATAGAGTCTGAATAAATAATACAAATTAATACCAAACAATAATGCATTGGTTATGATGATCGGCACGGCATCAATTAAAATGCCATATACCATAAAAGTAAAACACCCGGAAGCATTTATCCACCTGAATTTAAGGTCATTATTGACTACGAGTGAAATAGCTAATAATAAAGTAGCCAGGTAACCGAGGCTTTCAGAAATAATTGTGTACATCATTGAATGGAAGAAATATAGTTTGCAAAGAACACAAATCTTGCAGCATTATTTCTTTTTATTTTAATCTTTTAAACCAAAAAATCTTAAGCTATAAAAAGAGTCATCAATTCTCACTGAAATTGGAAATCTCCACTTGCGCACCCACAAAAGAATTAAAAGATGCCTCATTTATATCGTATAGAGGCTCTATTTCTGCCTGTAATATCCTGTTATTTTTAAAGTCTAGCGTG
>JBDTEF010000365.1:0-3783 GCA_039922615.1 Ginsengibacter sp. | reverse complement strand
AATCTTCCTTCCCACTTTTATCTCCTACAAAATATTGTTCTTTGTTTTTAAAAAGTACATTAAATGTAGTGAGAGAGCCATAGCAACGTGTGATGTATTGTTGAATATTTACTTTCTCCTCATCATTTAGATTTTTATTGCTGTTTATATTTTGTTCTAATACACGCAATCTATCACGCAGCATGACTATTTTATGGAAAAAATCCTGGATGGGGATTTCTTTTGGCTTCATCGTTTTATCAGCAGGCTGTAAAATCATTGTGCCCTTTAGCCATTTATCGCCCAACGGTACTTTTTCTGTAATACCTCCCCACAGCCTTAATATTTTCAACAATGATTGTTCTACTTCGCTGGTCGTTTCTATTTCTATAGAAACATTTTCTGGCATTATCAGATCCAGGTCATCATTTGTTTTGTCAATCTCCTTAATGCCATCGTTAATAAATGAGATAAGATAAGTCGCATACCTGATGCCCACAATTACACCCGGGCCATGTAAATGATGTTGTAGTCGTGTACCAATGCCAAGCGTAGTTTGATCCATATTTTATTTTTTAGCCTAGTTCTAATTTATTATTTACCTGATAAGTCTCTTCCATATAATTAGTTTGTTTTTTTGTAAAAAAAAACATTTATTCATTCCCTCATTTCTCATAATTGTCTTTTCCTAATTGCTGAATTGTTTTCTTCGCCGCCGCCAATCGTATCGCTTTATTTTTCTCCACCATTTTTTCTTTTATCCAATGTTCCATTTTATGATGAAATGGAATTAATAAAGATGCAATTGATACCAACGCAAGTAACATCAGTACCGGTGATTCATGCGTGTAATGTGCCAGCCAGGGGTGTAGCAGTAAATTGATAAATTCAAACACCACCAGTAATCCAAGAATGGTGAAGAATGAAATCAGTTTTTCATTTACAATTACAGTCCTGCTTAATAATAAGAATAGGGTTATGAAAATGATAATTCCTAAAGCAATTAAAGCAAACTGAATATTTTGGTGGCGTTCTTCTTCTAAGTCTTTTTGCTTCGCTTCTTCATCAATATTTCTTATTTGTTCATTGAAAGCAAGTGTTTGTATCTTATTAATATTGGTTTGATTAAAAACAGAATCTTTCAATGCCGATTCCATGCTTAAATAATAATAAGCACTATCGGACTTGTGCAACTTATTATACGCCTGACTTAAAAAGCCTGCTGCATTCATTTTATCTAAATTGTTGCCAATGTTTCGGCCGATGTTTAATAATTGCCGGGCTTGCTGTTTGGCTTTTTCTACCTGGTTAGTATTTAGCAGGTATGGTATATAACTTTGATTAAAGGTGAGTATCAAGACGGGTGTACCAATTGAATCTGAAAGCTCATTTGCTTTTTTAAAATAAACTTCTGCCAGGTCATTTTCTTTAAGCTGTGCATATGCTGTACCGTTTTGAATAAAACTATACATGGTATAATTAGTCTTTTTTAACCTGCTGTTTTCTTCTTCCATTTCATGTATTTGCCTTAATGCAGAGTCAGGCATGTTTTTTTTAAGGTAATAATTTCCCATGGTACGGTGAAACTGTGTCGCCATAAAATCGTGCATTGGCAATCCTTTTTCTGGCAATTTTTCTTTACCAATCTTTGCATATTTATAGCACTCATCAAGGTTCTGCAAATTATAATAGCATTCAGCTATATCTAGATAGATTGAACTTATACGGCGCCTGTCTTTTGCTTTTTCTGCCAAAGGAATAGCCTTGAATAAATATTCCAGCGCGGTTGGAAAATCACCTTTACCCCTGAAATAATTCCCTACTACATTTGTACTGATTGCAAGCAGTGAATCATTGTTTAAATCCTGTGCAATCTGGTGCATTTGAAGACCAATAGAAGTATCCTGTAAATTACCCTGTGTTGCATCGTTATTGTCTATGATTTTATTCAACAGATCAAAACGCTCAATAGGTTTAGTAGTAGTTGGCAACAGCATTTTTAAACTGTCAACATATTTATTCTGTGCTGTAATGCTACCCGCAAGCAAAAAAATGAATATTGTGAAAAATAGTTTCTGCATTTAAATATTTTGTTTGTTATTCTTGTCTAATTTTTCTATTGTTTTCTTCGCAGCTGTCAATCTAATCGCTTTATTTTTCTCCACCATTTTTTCTTTTTTCCAATGTTCCATTTTATGATGAAAAGGAATTAATAACGATGCAATTGCAACCAACGCAAGCAACAACTTACTATATTTTTTCCCACAACTTTAAAATCGGCACAGGTAATCTCATGAATTTATTTTTGAAATTTTCTAATTCTTATCAGCATTAAAACTATTTAACTAAAAAAAATTACTCCTTCATCATCCAAAAATCCCTTGGATATAATCGGTATAATTTGGTATCATTTCCCTCTACCGATTTCAAATAAGCTTCATAAGCAGCCATTTGTTTTTCCGGGCCGATCACAAAATAGGTAGCACCGGGAACACCTTTGGATTTGATGCCATAACCCGGTAAAACTTTCTCATAAACAGCATCTTTGTTTTTATAAATTTCATTTAACACACCTGGTTTCTTTCTTAATTTTAAAATAGCCTGCCTAAAATTCTTTACCATTTCAGGTGTAAGATTATCGCTCAAATCATTCGCCATGGCTATACCGCGCGATTCATAATCATCCGCAGATCGAAATCCGCCTACTGCAAGAGAAATGGTATAATCAAGCATGGAGTTATCAAAAGGTGAACGCTTAATTTCATCAATTACAAATTGTAAAGTCTGTGGCAATAAAGGGGTTCTTTCGGCATAATACCCGAAAGTTCCTGATGAAGGCGAAGCGCCTACGCCGGTGCTGTATGATAAGCCTGCACCTGTAGTTTTTGTGTAAACACTTTGCTTTCCGCCACCGGCATATAATTCAGCAGCAAGAAATTTTAATAGATCATTTTCAGTCGTATTCTTGTAGGAAACCAAAGAAGCTTCATTCATAAAAACACCTGTTGGTGAATCACCATTGATCAATCCAACAAAAACAGGTTTTTCACTGGTACGCATTCTTTGTTGTACATTCTCATCAATGAGATTTTTGGATGCATATTTTTGTTTGCCGGAAGGTGAACTGCTAAAGCCTTTGAGCAGATTATTGATACTTCCCTGAAGATTATTTGCCGTGGTTTCGGAGCCAATCAAAAAGAACCTTGCATTCTCATTGTTCAATAAAATGCTACGAATGTCATTAAGATCGGCAAGTGTTTTTTCAGGTGTTTGGGCCAGGTCTTTTTGAATGGTCCGGCACAAATTTTTCCAATCCATTTCCAGGGAATTATCAGGGATGTCATTCAACATTTGCTGCAAATCCAACGCGGCATCTTTTACAATAACTTTTGCACCAGCAGGTAAATTATTGAATGCTGCTGCATATGTTTTATTCGCGCCGGAAGAATCGGCATTCATAGTATTTTCTGCTACCATTACTGTTAGCAGTTTATTCAATTCACTTCTGTTTGCGTCAGCATTTTCAAGGTAACCAAGAAATTGATTGACAGCATCGGATGTCGTTTTATTACCAGCGTCTTTCAGCATCCACTTCAACCGAAAAATATTATATGCTTTTGTCAAAAAAGAATTGGTGGCCAGTTGTAAAGGTTCCTGTTGAAAAATATAGGCTGCTGATGGATCTCTTACCCAACTTTCTTCTGAGCCTTGCATTGTTTTTCGAATGGAGGATAATTGCTGTTCTACCAAATCCCTCATTCTTGATAAATTATCTTTTTGCCAATTTACATTTTTCAAAATATC
>JBDTEF010000364.1:0-5289 GCA_039922615.1 Ginsengibacter sp. | reverse complement strand
CCTGTAAGTGTGATTAAGAAGAGAGATTTATACCCTACTTCGTAGCATTGCTTTACTATCTCTTTAAACTCGTAAGGCGGCTTTAATACTTCTTTAAAAAAACGTATAATAAACTGGAAGGCATTCTTAAAGCCAAGAAAAAAATCATCAATCTTTGTAGTTAACAGGTGTTGTCGGGGTGCTTTTGAAATCATACTTAATCGATATGGAGAAAAAAATTTCTTCTAAAGATATTATAAAATGAAAGTGCAAAGATGGGCAAAGAAAAATGAACGGTTGAAAGTTTTTATATGTGTGAATAGAAAAGAATTTACACTCCTATTGACGCAGGAGTGGCGTGAAAAAGGAAAACGTAGAATTGTTCAAACGTTGGCGCAAGGGTACGCTCAATGTCATTTAGTTAAGGCTTTTAGCCACATCATAGCTGCCTGCTGGTAGAAAATAATAACAAAAAACTAAGATTTACTCCATCGAAGGCTCCTATTTTCAAAGATGGCTCCTATTGAGCCGGTTGCTCTATTTCTTTTTACCAGAAACAGGATGCTCCTGCCAGGGCTTAACTAAATGACCTTGAGGGGACAGTCAAGTAGGTAATGGCATATCATATCTCGAAAGATAAGGTACTGGTGCAAACATTTGATTGGACGGGCTATACTCCTTTAGATTCAGAATATGAAATGTAAAGAATAAAATTTAACAAGGGACAAATTTTCCAGAGACTCACAATCTGATAATGAATTTGAGATCATACATGCGAGGAATATATCACATGCGAAGTGAAAAGCATATTCAAGCAATAGTCCAGACAAAATCCTTATTTATAAAGTAGTTCACGGCCTAAACATTTAAATCTATATTCTCGTTGGGATTATTTTAATATTATTCCTGTTGTAGATCATTTCACGAAGTGTTTAATATCATGTAGTTAGTGAATGGGAAAATAATCAGATAACATAGTTTTGAACAAAGGAATAAACACATAACAAAAATTATATAAACATGACAATCGCAACTAATTTTTCAGCAACTGATGCTAGCCCCGTAAAATTTGAAATTGATCGTTGGGTCAACAGTATAGCCGCACAATGTGAAGCAAGTTCAATCTATTGGTGCGACGGCTCAACAGAAGAATATGATCACCTTTGCAACTTAATGGTTAAAAAGGGAACTTTTATAAAACTAAATCCAGAGAAAAGGCCCAATAGTTTTGCATGCTTTAGTGACCCGAGTGATGTAGCGCGGGTAGAAGACAAAACTTTTATCTGTAGCCGGCTGAAAGAAGATTCAGGCCCCACCAACAACTGGATGGCGCCAGACGATATGAAAAAAATATTGAACGATTTATTAATGGGGTGCATGAGAGAACGAACACTTTATGTGATTCCTTTTTGCATGGGGCCTTTAGGGTCGCCGTATTCAAGATATGGTGTACAAATCACCGACTCAGAATATGTGGTGGTAAACATGCATATTATGACACGCATGGGCGATGAAGTGCTCCCTCATATAGAATCCAGGAATTACGTAAAATGCCTGCACACGGTGGGTGCTCCATTAGAAGCTGGTGCGACGGACGTGAAGTGGCCCTGCAACCCAGCTACCAAATATATTTCTCATTTCCCCGAAGAAAGACTTGTGATTTCTTATGGCAGCGGATATGGTGGCAATGCCTTAATGGGAAAGAAATGTTTCGCATTAAGAATTGCCTCTGCTATGGGAAAAGAAGAAGGTTGGCTGGCAGAACACATGTTGATAATGGGTGTAAAAGATCCTGCTGGTAATAAAACTTATTTAGGCTCCGCATTCCCAAGTGCATGTGGTAAAACCAATTTTGCCATGCTCGTTCCCCCGAAAGAATTAGACGGATGGGAAGTAACAACCGTTGGCGATGATATTGCATGGATACACCGCGGCAATGATGGCAGCCTGTATGCAATTAATCCGGAGTCTGGTTATTTTGGAGTGGCACCGGGTACTAATGCCCTTACCAATCAGAATGCAATGACATCTATCAGCAAGAATACCATTTTTACCAATGTTGCCATTACTTCTGATGGAGATGTGTGGTGGGAGGGCTTAACAGAGAAGGCCCCCGCAGGATTAACAGACTGGCATGGAAAACCATGGGATCCTGCAAGTGGCAAACCTGCTGCACACCCCAATTCACGCTTTACCGCGCCCGCTAATCAAAATCCTGCAATAGATGAAAATTGGAACAATCCAGATGGTGTTCGGATAGGAGGATTCATTTTTGGTGGACGCCGTTCCTCTACTATTCCCCTGGTGTATCAATCATTCAACTGGAGCTTTGGTGTATATCTCGCTACGACAATGGGTAGCGAAACTACCGCAGCCGCTTTTGGAGAAGTTGGTAAGATTCGTCACGATCCGTTTGCCATGTTACCATTTATGGGATACCATATCGGTGATTATGTAAATCACTGGCTGCAGTTTGGCAGAACACTCCCCAACGCTCCCCGGATTTTTGGTGTAAACTGGTTCAGGAAAGATGCCAACGGAAAATTCCTTTGGAAGGGATTTGGAGAAAATATGCGCGTGCTAAAATGGATTGTACAAAGAATAAATGGCCAGGCTTCTTCCGTAGAGCGCCCGGTAGGTTGGTTGCCCAGGTACGAGGATATGGACTGGACAGGCATGGAAGATTTCACCAAAGAAAATTTTGATAGTGTAATGGATATTGACAAAGAACTTTGGAAAAAAGAAATATTATCCCACGAAGAATTATTTTCTACCTTCTACGATAAGCTTCCGAAAGAATTTATTTTCATCAGGGAATTATTACTCTCCGCGTTGTGGAGATCCTCTGAAAACCCCGGTTTACAACCCGAGCACCATTAAGCATCTTAAAGAAGTATTGCTTCGAAAGCGGCAATACTTCTTATTCCCTTTCAACCGAATCTTATGAACTGGTTTACTGAACTATTTACTGCCAATTCCGTGGCTAATACCGTAATAATTTACGGTTTAATTATCGCCATAGGTATCTGGCTGGGCAGGTTAAAAATTGGTGGAATTTCATTGGGTGTCACCTGGGTATTGTTTCTTGGATTGATTGCTTCCTATTTTGGAGTAAAAGTGAACCAGGAAACAGCAGATTTTTTGAGAGACTTCGGGTTGATTCTTTTCGTTTACTCGGTAGGCCTGCAGGTAGGTCCGGGGTTTTTTGCTTCGCTAAAGAAAAATGCGTTGGGAAATAACCTATTGGCTGCATCCATTGTCATCTTCGGGATTATTATTACAATCATCTTAAAATTTACTTTAAAAAATCCTTCCACTATTATGGCGGGATTAATGAGCGGCGCTGTTACGAACACACCCGGACTTGCGGCTGCGCAGTCTGCTGTAAAAAGCATGCATACCGGGCCGGTGGATACTTCCATGATCACACTTGCTTATGCAGTAGCCTATCCCTTTGGGGTTTTCGGGATTATTATTGCAATGGTGCTTTTGAAAAAATTTCTCAAGGTAAATATTGAATCAGAAAAAGAACTGCACCGGAAACTGGATGTAATCAGGTCCAAACGCCCCATATCTTTTCATCTCAATCTTGAAAACAAACAATTGATTGGACAGCCACTTCGCAACTTGCTGAGCTTGTTTAGAGAACCGATTGTAGTATCGAGAATGTTTCACAATGGAGAACTGATTACGCCAACGCCGGGTGTGATCATGGCGGAAAATGATGTGCTGCTGGTAGTAGCACCAAAAAGCGAAGCGGACCAGGTAAAAATGGTAATTGGTTCAGAAAGCATGATGAACCTGAAAGAATCTCCCAATGCCCAATTAATATCGCGTCACGTAGTAGTGACCAATAAGGCTGTTACCCACCGGCGGCTGGGCGATTACGATCAAATGCATCAGCATGATTTTACATTTACAAGATTGTACAGGGCAGGAATTGAAATTGTGCCCCATGGCAATTTGTATTTGCAGTTAGGAGATACAGTGAAGGTGGTGGGAAGACAGGATGGCGTGGACCAGGTGACCAAAGTACTGGGGAATTCTTTGCAACGTTTGGAGGCACCTGACCTTGCTCCCATATTTTTAGGAATCGTTCTTGGTATTATCGTTGGCAGTATTCCTCTCCACTTTCCTAATATTCCTGTTCCGGTAAAGATCGGATTGGCAGGAGGCCCACTCATTGTTGCGTTGATCTTAAGCCGCTTTGGGGGTGCATTATATCTTAATTCCTATACGACGCTAAGCGCTAATCTTATAGTAAGAGAATTAGGCATCACTTTATTTCTCGCCAGTGTGGGCTTACATAGTGGGGCCAATTTATCAATTGCATTTGCAAACGGAAGTGGATGGATATGGATGGCAGCCGGGGCGCTTATCACGTTTTTGCCGTTATTCATCGTTGGCATTATTGCTTATAAATTTTTCAGAAAAACGTATTTTGAAGTTTGCGGATTATTAGCCGGCGCCTCTACCGACCCACCCGCCCTGGCATTTGCCCTGAAAATTGCAGGCAATGATATTCCTTCTTCCACTTATGCCACCGTATATCCTCTTGTTATGATCCTGCGCATTGTAGCAGCCGAGTTGCTGGTACTACTCTTCACGTAGTAATTTTTATTAAAAAGATGCAATTATGACAAAGAAAATTTTATTTACTGTACCAATTACGGTAGCATGTATAATTTTTAGTACTTATACAAATGCACAATCGAACGGCAAACAAATTATCAGACAAAACCAGGCATGGATTAGCACTAACAATACCATAAGACTCACAAACAAATGGGGATTTATTGCAGACTTCCATGTGCGACGAAATGATTTTTTCAGAAACCCGAATTTTTATTTTGCAAGATTGGCTGCTGATTATTGGGTTACCAACTCTTTAACCATGGCAGTGGGGTATGCACACATGTGGTTAGCTCCCAGCGTGGCGGGATGGAAAACATTCTCCAATGAAAACAGGATTTACCAGCAGTTGCAGTATGTATCAAAATTTTCAAAACTAAATATAATGGAACGCCTCCGCAACGAACAGCGATGGCAGCAAACAATGATCAACGATAAACCAAGTGGTCAAAATAAATTTACCGACAGAGTCCGCCTTTTACTAAGCCTTTCAATGCCCGTATTCCATAATAGAAAGTATCCTTCACCCGTACTGTCCGATGAGTTGTGTATTCAATTTGGGCAAAAGATAGTCTATAACACTTTTGATCAAAACAGGCTTTTCATTGGCCTGAAACAAAATATCACTAAAGATCTCTGGTTCGATATTGGCTACATGGAGTTAAAACAACAACTTGC
>JBDTEF010000363.1:0-10361 GCA_039922615.1 Ginsengibacter sp. | reverse complement strand
GAACCCCGAAAAACTTTTGACACTCCAATCAAATTGATGGCTTTTAAAACAGCCAAAAGCAACAAATTCCCTTCTTACAAAAATTATGGTTTCACAAAAAAAGAATATGATAACGCGCAGCCATTTGTAGATGGAGGTGAAACGGCAGCACTGGAAAGAGTTCAATATTATACATTTAAATCTGAGCTCCTGACGGGATATAGGTGGAGCAGGAACAGGTCAGACGGTTTAGATTACAGTTCGAAATTTTCGCCATATCTGGCGCTAGGCTGTATTTCTGCGCGCGAGATCTACGCAACGGTAAAGGATTACGAAGAGAAAATTAAAAAAAATCAGAGCACCTGGTGGTTGGTTTTTGAATTGGTGTGGCGGGACTATTTCACCTTTAAAGCCATGCGTTTTGGTGATGCAATTTTCAAAACAAACGGATATAAAAATAAAGAAATTGAATGGGAAAATGATCCTGAAAAATTTAAGAGATGGTGCGCCGGTACTACCGGAATTCCATTTGTAGATGCGCACATGCGTCAATTGAATCAAACGGGATATATGAGTAATCGCGGCCGGGTGAATTGCGCGAGTTATTTTGTACACGATTTAAACATAGATTGGACGTGGGGTGCAACTTATTTTGAAAGCAAACTGATAGATTATGATGTAAGTTCCAATTGGATGAACTGGCATATGCAGGCCTTTGAAATCTGGTACACCAACCCTGTACATCAATCCAATAAATATAAAGCACAGGATTTTATTCGAAAGTGGATTCCAGAGCTTAGTGATAAAAATGATGTGGAAGTTTTAATCCCATGGGAGTATGATATTCCAGGTTATATAAAGCCTGTTGAAGTCTATAAAAAATGGACAAGGGCTATAAATTTGATTCAGAAAGATTCTGTTAAAGAAGGATGAATTTTTTATAAACTTTTATAGTTTCCGGGATAAATAATTGATCGAAATTTTAGTTTATGAATTTTTAACTCTAAAATTATCGTACCAGTCTAAAAATTGTCAGAATTTTATTTATCCTCGTTTTACCAAAGAGGTTTATAACTTCTTCTTTGTCTATTTTATTTAGAAGTTATGATGCATTCACCATTTTATCAATTAAAATATCCTCACATTCAAAGAAAAACCTTTTAAGAAAACCCGTAAAATTATTGTAAGGTTTTAGCTTATTTTTGATTGGTATATGATTCAAATTCGCGCAATTGTCAATAGGCTTTATCCATTGGAAGAGAGAAAATGGGCGAAGATCAAATTGGCACTTTTGTTTGGGCTGGTTATTTTTACTGTGCTGTTTTCATTAAATCCATTTGGTAATAATAAAGCCAATCTTTTTTTGGACAGTACCTACGCAGGAATACTGACATTTGTTTCCATCTTATTTGATTATTTTATTTTGTTCCCTCTTTTTCCCCGGTTTTTTAAAGAAGAAAACTGGACTATCGGCAGGGAAATTATTCTAACACTCATCATTATTGTTACAATAACTACATTTAATATATTGGCCGGTGAATTTATTTGGGGTGTTCCTGTATCAGTAGGTAACTGGTTTATTCTAATTTTTTATACGTCTATGTTGGGTATTGCTCCGGCTACTGCCAGTATATTGATCAACCAGGCCAGGCTACTAAAAAAATACCGGAAAGAAGTGATATCTATCAATGAACAATTCATTTTGCCGGAACCTGCTCAGCAAGTCAATACTCAGCCGTATTTGCAGGAAGTTAATAATGAGGCCGTAAATCATGAGAGTTCAAGCATACAAAATCACTTGATAACTATAAAAGCAGAGAAGGAAAAAGATAATCTCACTATACCTGCTGCAGCATTTATTGCGGCAACTTCTGCTGACAATTATGTAAAAGTTTTTTTCCTGGAAAATGATCAATTAAAATCTTCAATGCTTCGCACCACACTTAAAAATGTGGAGGGTAATACGGCAGATTTTCCTGAATTTTTTCGCTGCCACAGAACTGCATTAATAAATATGGATACTGTACAAAGTGTGAGTGGGTCTGCACAGGGATATCGACTTCGTTTGGATCACCTTCCCCAGGAAATACCGGTTTCCCGAAATATGAACCACGTAATTAAAGAAAGATTGTCTTCCATTCACCCCTGAATAATTGTTTTAATTAGCTATTCATCCCTAAAATACCCGTTGGCCCCAAACTTAATGCCGGCAAGCCCTGCCATTTGGAAAAGGTATTTATCCGACTGTAATTTTACATCGATAATTATTCATTAGTAATAAATATAATAATATTTTATGAAAAAAATACTTTCTCAAAAACCGGGAATCATCATTAAACATTTACTTTTTTTGATATTGTTTGTTGTTCTTTTTTTCCGAAGCCCGGTATTTGCCCAGGAAAATAATTATACCAAATACTTGCAGCAAAACCAGTCAACCATCAGTATCGATAGCGATAATAATTTGTCTATTTTTGATGATGCATTTTATAAAAACCAGGTATTTCTTGTAAGCGAATCGCATGGCTATTATAAACCACAAGAGGTAGATTTTGCACTTTTTAAGCAAATCAATAAAAAAACAGGTGTGCGCTATTACCTGGCCGAAATAGATTTTAGCCAGGCATATTATCTCAACCAATATTTAAATACAGGAGATGAATCACTGCTGAAAAGAATTTATCAATATTGGTACAAGATAGAGGCGCAATGGGGTTGCAAAGCCGGCTTTGCAAAATGGCAAAAAATGTATTCCTACAATAAAACATTGCCGGCCGGTAAAAAAATTATTGTACTTGGCCTTGATGAAACCCAGGATGTAAATATGAATGTAAAATTGCTCAATGAACTAATAAAAAAGACAGGGTATAAAAAAAGCACCAATAGACAATTGGATAGTATGGCTTTTTTTGCTGCGACTAACTTTGTAAATGACTCTGCCAGCTTACCTTTTATTCAATATGCCGGAAGGCTGGATTCTATCATTCATAAGAATCCCGGAGAATATGAAAAATTATTAAAATCAGCTTTCTTCAGCGTTAATTATATCATTCATAACATCGCTTCTAAAAAAGGAAGAGAGTCTAAGTTATTTGAAAACTTTACCACTTTTTATAATCAATATAACCTGGCTGATGAAAAGATCTACGGCTTTATGGGACGCTTTCATGCAATGCAGGATAGCATAAACAAAGTAATGCCTTTTGCCGGCATGCTAAAGAATAGTAAGTTTCCATTAAAGGATAAAATAATATCGATCCCCATATTTTGCATACAAAGCAGTGCCATGATTCCAACCAATTATTTGCCGGCTATAGCACAACAAGCAGGTACAGTTTTCAGTAAGGTGAACATGGTAAACGATGACAGTTATGTTTACCAGGTAAATGGCATTAAGCTATTTGAGAGTTTTGTGCCGGAAAATGCAATTACTATTTTCAAATTAAACGGTGAATCGTCACCTTTTAATGAAGGACTTAATTTAGTAGAATCTACATCTACCATGGATAAAAGTTTTGAATGGTTTGGCAATAAAAATGCCGCTACGACTTCTTATTTTCAATATGCAGTAATTGCGCGTAACTCAGACTGGGCAGTACCTTATGGTGATAATTTATCTATTAAAAATAACAAGTAAATGGTATGAGCAAGGGAGCAATAGCGACCCGGTTTAGGTGTCGGTAAAGTATTACACAATAAACTACGAATGCCAAATATGCAATAGTCTTCTTACCACAATGATCTCTGCAGTATGATAGCTATTATGATCAGCCAGTACCAGCGCTTCCCTGAAGAGTGATTGTCCATCACCATGAGAAAAGGGTTCAAATAGATTATCCCCGGAATTGTTGATCAAACCGATCATTTCCTCACGGTCTATGGATATCTGTTCAAGGCATTTATCCCATTCTTTTTTTGTGGGATTTTTTTCTTTGGGCCAATAACCTTCAGGCCAGGCGGGCGATTGGTGTTTCGGGTCTTTACAAAATTGAACAATATCCCATTGGGTGATACGAATATGTGCTGCTAATTCCCATATGCTGTATGGCAATTCGCCTGGCCGCATATTTATATTTGTAGGAGGAATCTCTTGTAGGGCATCATCAAGTGAAACGTGAGCGTTTCCTTTTCGTAAAAGTGAAATTAATTCTTCTGTAATAATATTTTTCTTTTCCATTGCAATTTTTTCATGAAAAAAGTTCAATAAAATGGGACGTTAATTAGATTATTTATGCTGATACAACAGGAAACAATATAGAAGGTTTTGTTCATTAACTTTTGACCCAATTGTCTCATTGTATCATCTTATCCTTTATCAACCTCATCAATTCCTGCTTATAATTTTCTCCTATTAAAATCTCTGCACTTACATTTTGCAATCTTATCATATTGCCTTCTATTCCGGTAAGTTTGGCAATCGGAATAATAAATGATTTATGGACCCGCATGAAGTGTTTTTCCTTTAATCTTTCTTCCAGTTCTTTCATGCTTGTATAAACCATTGTTTTCTTCCCATTACAATAGATACCCACATAATTTTTCATGCCTTCAATATAATCGATGTCAGCCAAATTTATCTTCAGTAATTTACCTTTGGATTCTGTTTTTACAAACAAATAATCATCATCAGCTTTCTGAATAGCAGGCGTTTTTACTTCCTGCGTTGCTTTTTGCACAGCTGTCAAAAACCTGGTAAAGCGGATAGGTTTTAGTAAATAATCTATAACATCCAATTCATAACTTTCAAGCGCAAACTCACTGTAGGCTGTAGTCAGGATGATTTTCGTCTTACCTTTGAGTGCTTTAATCAGATCGAGTCCGGATAATTCCGGCATTTGGATATCGAGGAAAATAAGATCTATTTGTTGATTATTCACCATCTCCAGTGCTTCCAAAGGCTTCGTAGTGCTCCCTGCCAAATTAAGTTGTGTGCTTTGTTCAATGTAATGCTTCAGAATATCAATGGCGTGCTGCTCATCGTCAACGATTATGCAATTCATCATAACTTTTGAATATTTAATCTTGTTGTATAAAAATCCAGCTCATCAGAAATAGTAAGTGAAAAATCGGAGCCGTAAGTCAATTCTAATCTTTTTTTAATATTGTCCAGCCCAATTCCTGTCGAGAGCTCCTTTAAACCCACTTTCTTTTTGTTGCTGCAAAAGAATGAAAGTTGGTGGTCATGCATGTTTAGCCGAATGGTAAGCGGGTGACCAGGGCTGATCAAATCACCATGTTTAAAAGCATTTTCCACAAGGGTAATTAACACAAATGGAATGATCTGAACTTTAGCTGTATTTCCTTCTACTTCAAATATTACCTGGAGTTCATTACTGAAGCGGAGCTGATTAATTTTTATCACATTACCCAAATGTTCCAACTCGTCGTTCAGCGGTACTTTACCATTCTTTGTATTTCCCTCATTTAATGCATACCGCATAATATCACTAAGCGTTAATATTCCTTCAGATAATTCTTCGGAATAGGGCAATGATTTAGCATATAAAAAATTGAGTGTATTGTGCAGGAAGTGAGGATTGATCTGTGCTTTTAAAAAATTAAAATTGGCCTGGGACTTTTCAAATTCAAGTTGCAAAGTTTGTTTTTCTAATAATTTCCTGTCTTTTCTTTCATCTCTAAGACTGGTAAGGTAGGCGGTAAGAAATGATAAGCCTGTGAAAAATATAGAAGATATCGTAAAACTGATAACCAGGAGAACCGGTGTGATGGGATTTGTAATTTTACCATCAATTGTAATATTAATATTTCTTTCCGTGATAAAAAGTTCATTTAATCCAAAAAAAGCGAAGATGGCTGCAAGACCGATAATAGTAGGTTTTATAAAAGCCATTATTGTCTTTCTTTCTACAAGTAACTGGTAGTATGCATTGATTAATACATAGTAAAACAAACTGTAAAAAGCAATGCCGGCAAACTTTCCCATCATCGTTCGCAATGAGAAGCGATTACTCATTTCTGTGGAGGATATTAGTGGGGCAATTGTAGATAAAGCAAAACCTAAAAGAAATATGAATGCATAAAATCCTCCCACCACGAGGGTAATTCTATAAAGTGAATAACGTTTTTTGCCGTTCAATTGCATGACTTATTTTAAAATAAACGTGATGATAATATAAATTTACGGGAGGAATACACAATTCCTCCCGTAAATATAATTATTGACCAATTGATATGCCTCCGGAGCTGCTCTTTGCTCTTTTGCTTTCATCTTCAGCGCCGGTATTTACTTGTCTTGCAGGTTTTATTCCGCTACGGCCGAACCTGTAACTCACATTTAATTTAAATTGCTGGCTTTCCCACTTTGAGTTATAATTAGTGCGCTGCCCTGCAAAATCGGTATACGCCTTAAATTTCAAACTGTTGAATATATCGCTGACGGATGCTTTGATCGTCATTTTTTTATTGATGAATTGTCTTTGAATTCCCGCATCTACACTCCACAGTTTTTGCGCCTGAAAACTGCCCTGGATGATAGAAGGCGACATATAAAAACCTGTTACCTGTGCTGTCCAGTTTTTGTGTAAAATAAGGCTGCTCTGCATTACAGCCATAAAAGCGTATGCATCCAGACTGTGTGCATGGTCAGTGCCAAAACTGGATTTATAGTTGGAATAGTTCGCATTTATATTTGCGTAAATGCTAAATGTCTTGTATTGGAAAGGGTAGCCGATGCTTGCACTCCACACATCCTGTTGGGCAATATTTCCGGAAGAAATAGATATTTTATTATTTTCAGCGGTATCAGTGAACTGGGAAATCATATCTTTTACATGACTAAAATTAAGGGTTGCATTAAGTTTGTATTTGTAAACGTAGGTCAGTCCAAAGCTATTTGTGTATTGTGGGCGTAGATTTATATTGCCTTTTATAAACGTATACTCATCCAGGTTAAATATAAAAGGGTTTAATTGCTGGTAAGATGGACGATCAATGCGACGGCTATAACTTAGACTGATCTGGTTTTCAGGCTTTTTGTTGAAATTGATAGTTGCGCTGGGAAACAAATCTGTATAGTCTCTCTTAAATGATGAATCATTGTTTTTACTATCAGCAATGTATCCATGAGAAGTTTCAATTGATACTGTATTCTCTGCGCGCAAACCAGCCTGGACCATAAAGCCTTTAAACTGTTGATTGTAGTTTACGTAACCTGCATTGATATTTTCTTTATATAGAAAATGATTACTTTTCTCTTTGTCAAATGCAGCATTATCAGTACTTATGTTATAATAGTTGTAGTCATTATCGCTTTTTACGTACGACAACTTGGTGCCAAAACTTAATTTGCCTTTGCCTGAATTCTGCTCCCAATCTGCCTTACCTGAACTAATCGAAATCTTGCTTGGTATATTGACTTCATATCTATCACTAATAGTATTATTATCATTGAATAATGTGCTGTTATGATTTTGTTGCTTGTTTGAATTAAATAGACCATAATCAGCATTCAACATCAAACTTTTACCTGCGGCATTGGTAAAATTGTAATTGAAATTGTAATTAATATTATCGTTTTTCAGTTGAGTTTGCGTGAATGCTTTTGCTTGCGTATTCGTTTCCATATTTGCCTTTTGGGAAACGCCGGTGTTGCTGTTGTTTACCATTTCTCCGTTCATTAAGTTACCACTGACAACTATTCCTGCAATATTATTTTTGTTGATGAAGAAATCAGAACCAACTTTAAAATTGTGACTTTCACTTTTTACAGTACTCAATGTTTTTGTGCTATACATGCTGTCACGAAGGTTGCGAAAAATATCCAGTTTACTATAGATCTTGCTATCGTTGTAACCATAATTACTGAAAATATTCACTTTTTTATTCCGAAAATTTAACGACAGACCACTATTAAATTTGCCATATTTCGCGATGTTATAACCTGCATTGATGGTGCCATTTAATCCAAGTGACTGATTTTTTTTCAAACGAATATTAATGATACCGGCATTTCCTGCTGCCTCGTATTTTGCTGATGGATTGGTGATAAATTCAATCGTAGCTACCTGGGAGGATTGTAAAGACTTCAGGTAATTGGAAAGATCCTGCCCGGTTAAAGGAGAAGGTTTTCCATCAATATAGATCTGAACGCCGTTTTTCCCGTTCATGCTGATTTTTTCATCCTTATCAACGAATACACCGGGAGATTTGCGCAGCAATTCCAGGAGGTCACTTCCTACAGCATTTATTGTACCCTCCACATTCATTACCATCTTATCAGCCTTTATTTCTATCAAAGGCTTTTGATTGGAAATTACTACGCTCTTCAATGCTGCTATTGCCTGTATGAGTCTGAAAGGTGCCACGATTATTGATGAATCTTTTACATTTATACTTTGGGAATATGCCGGAAAATAACCAGTAAAAGTAGCTTTCACCAGGTAGCTGCCTGCTTTCACCTGGCCAAATGAATAGGAACCGTTCTTTTCACAAACTGCAAGTTTAATTGTTGATGAGTCTTTTTGTTGTAAAAGACTCATGGTGGCTCCGGAAAGTGAATGACCGGTTGAATCCTGCACTATTCCTGTAATTTGTGATTGTGAAATGAGAGACAGGAGAAGAAAAATGGGAACAAATAATAATTTCATGATTGTATTTTTTGGTTGTGATTAATTCGATTTAAAACACAAACCTAAATCCGTGTCCTTCCTTCCTGAAAAATGTTACACAAAAGGCCTTATTCTACATACAAATACTACATGGATGTATAATGCAACTTGAATTTGCAGTCGTTTTATGAAAGAATTATATTGGACTCGCCTGGCTTTGCATGGAATGAAATAAATTCTTCTGTGCCAAATATTATAGGGGATCTAATCCTATGGGAGGTTTATATAATGTAACCAACTTATCATTGAAGGACATCAAGGTTTTATGCGAAAAGCTTTTAGCAAACTATTAAAAAAGATAAGGCGATATAATATCCTGCCAAAGCTCATTAGGTATTTGTGTTTCTATAGGGATATTATTTTTTATTGTACGATAAGCATTTTGAATGCCCAGTAATTTATCCAGATGTTCTATACCATCGGGATTGGCGTTGGTTTTATAAAGTCGTTCTTCACATGTTATCGGATAATTTTTTATCAATTGTTTCAATATTTCTATGCCTGCTGATACAGGACGAATAGTTTGCTCATTGGTTATTTGTAATTGCAGGCCAAAACAAACTTCACCCTGGTACAATCCCCAATTCGGAATATACCAGGTAGTAGAAAAATATATGCCTGGTAGATTTAATTTTTCGAGATTGTCTTTTAAAGATGATGCATTTATCCACGGAGCACCAAAAATTTTAAAATCCATTTCCGTGCCTCTTCCTTCATTTACATTAATGCCTTCCAGCAAACAGATACCAGGATACAAAAGAGCAGTTGCAGCATCTTTTATAGCAGGTGAAGTAGGTGTAAAATCCCAGTTTTCTTTACCGGGGAAATCGTTTCTATTCCACTCCTTCATTTTTACGACTTCTAAATCAAGATTGGGAATATGACTAGAGACAAAATAATTGGCTAGCTCTCCCTGGGTGCAACTATGCCTGATTGGAATGCTCCACCTTCCCAAAAAAGAAGTACAGTTTACCCCCAAAAACGGACCTTCTGCCATGGCCAGATTACCACTTAAAGGGTTGGCCCTGTCCAATAAAATAAATTTTTTTAGATATTCAGCACAGGCTTCCATCATGTAGGTCATTGTCCACAAATAAGTGTAGAATCTGCAACCTATATCCGGGATGTCAAATACAATTGCATCTATATCCTCAAGGTCTTTGGCTGTGGGTTTGAGTTTGTCTGCATATAAACTGACTACAGGTAAATTTGTTATCTCATCTGTATGGTCCGGCACAAAAGCCCCATCAGCAGCATTGGCGGATAATCCGTGTTCTGGTGAAAAAAGTTTTACGATTTTAAAGCCGGCATTGATCAAAGCAACTCTTGATTTTAACCCAAAGGCATTGCTGGCTGCGTCATTCGTTACGAGGCCAATACGAATAGATTTATAACGATCGCCATACCCGCAAAATTGATCTATACCAAAAAGTACTTTATTCATTTATTCAATTTTCCAGGTTGTTTTTATTGTGTCGTAAGTTGTTGCCATTTTAATTATGCGCCTGGTTGTTTCAATTTTTTGAATCATTTTTATATTGGGAATAGCCATGATATTTTATGCCTTACTGGTAATTTAAACTTTTACTTTTAAGATTTTGATTGGGTTACAAATCCATCTAAACCTGCATTCAAATTAATTTTAGTAAAGTAATCTACCTATATTTAAATACATTAATTGATTCTCTATGAAAAAAATTATATGCTACTGCTTACTTTTTGTATTTATTTCTTGCCAGAAGCCAAACATGCAAC
>JBDTEF010000362.1:0-8005 GCA_039922615.1 Ginsengibacter sp. | reverse complement strand
TATTTCCTGGCTTTTATCGATAACAACCCAATTGGATACCTGAGGATGATGGAGGAGGAAAGTGAAGTGCCAGTTATAAATGAGCATAAATCTTTATCTATAAACAGGCTCTATGTTTTAAAAGAATATCATTCGCAAAAAGTCGGTGCTGCACTAATGGAATTCGCATTGGATTTTGCCGCAAAAAATAATTACAATATTATCTGGTTAGGAGTGTGGGAACACAATGAAAGAGCAAAATCTTTTTACTATAAATTTGGATTCAAGGATACAGGATTTAGCCATCCGTTTCCCATTGGAAACACGCCACAAACTGATATTTGGCTCATGAGGTTTATTTAGTAGAAATAATTTGCAGGATGTATTTTTCTTTGAAAAAAGGTTCTTCAAAAATCTTTTCAATTTCCCAGATTCGTGGCCTGGTATCACTTTCAGAAATTTCCTTTGCAAGATCTCCACCCTTTAAGCATATCAACCCTGATAATCTTTTTGGTTGATCAATAGGTCTTTTTTTAAGAAGTGGTTTACTCCAGTACCAGAGATCTTTCATTGGTGCAACAGCCCTGGAGACAACCAGATCAAATGATTTGTTTTTGATATCTTCTGCCCGTGTATGCATTACTGTTATATTGGTAAGCCCAATTTCTTGCGCAATTGAAGCAGCAACAGTCAATTTCTTGTTGATGCTATCTACCAATGTGAAATGAACTTCAGGAAAAAAGATGGCCAGGGGAATTCCCGGGAAACCACCGCCTGCGCCAAGGTCCATTATTTCATATCCGGAAGGAAAGTCTAACTGTGTCGCAATTGCCAAAGAATGAAGTACATGATGTTCATAAAAATGATCCATGTCTTTTCTTGATATCACATTTATTTTTTGATTCCATTCTGCATAAAGTAATTGTAAAGCAGCAAATTGTTGCAATTGTTTTTCACTAAAATCAGAAAAATATTTGGTGAGAATTTTCATAATTGGTTTATTATTCCGCTGAAAGAATTGTTTAATTAAATGATAAAACCTGTTTATAACTTGTGATTTCCCGGGCAAAATTGGATACAAGTCTAATCACTTCCAATTTTTTGCCGGCTTTTTTAAAAGCGATTTTGCGAAAAGCAGGTAGTAAAAAAACATCCATATATCAAAGAATACATAAAACGGGAACAAATCTTTCTCATTCAATTTGGTCATTGTTTTATACATGACGATCCCCTGCAATATCAACCTTAAGCCAAATATACCAAAGACCCATCGCCAATCAAATAAAAAAAGACTCACAATGAAGAGTGGGTAATAAAAAAAGTGAGAAAACGCATACATACTCAATAGGAACTTATGAATACTTTTATAATATTTACTTGTCGTATAATGTCGCTTTTTCTGTTTTACCCATTGTTTCCAGGTAGTCGCAGGTTCTGATAGCGTAAAGGAATCTTTATCAATGACAATCGCCGTATTTTTTTTGGTAGTTGCCTTATTAATGAAAAGATCATCATCTCCGCCAGGAACATGGTTGTGCGCAGAAAATCCTTTATGCCTGAAAAAAACAGATTTTTTATAACTCAGATTTCTTCCTACACCCATATATGCCAATCCTGATTGGGCATAAGATAAATATTGTAAAGCAGTATGAAAGGTTTCCCATCGAACTATTTTATTAAAAAAACCTTTCCTCTTATGAAGCGGTCCATAACCCAATACAATTTCTATTTCATCATCATAAGCTTGTTGCATTTTATCTATCCAAAACTCTGAAGCCGGTACGCAGTCTGCATCTGTTAGCAATACAATTTCATGCTTTGCTGTTTTTATGCCAATGCTTAAAGGGAATTTTTTACCGGGAATAAATCTTGCTTCTTGTTTTAATTCTACCAATTGTAATTGTTTAAACTCTCTTTGCAACTCTTCCAAAATATATTTGCTTTCATCAAATGAATTGTCATTCACCACGATTACTTCATGCGTGGTCCGATAATTTTGCACAAGTGAACCGGGAAGGTTTTTGACCAGGTTGGCTGCTTCATCGCGCGCACATATAATGACTGAAACAGGGTGAGTTTGCGAATTATTTTTTGTGGTAGATTGATAAAAAGCCAGTCTTGAAAAAAAGAAAAGGTAATAAAATAGTTGAATAAAGCACACCAGGCAAAAGCCAAGAAAAATAATATTTCCAGGCTGAGATAAAAAGTCATTTAAATTCATTGGATGCAAACATAACTTGCTTAAAGAATGTTACAAAATTATTAATTGTAATAAATATGTTTTAAACCGCGAACACTTGCACGATTTACTCCCATAAATTATTATTCCGTATTACTTGAATTTGGATAAACCAACTTCATTTCTAACAAAGGGTTTTTCGTGAATTTAAAGGCTTATTGCTTACTAATTGAGAATTTATATTTCATAAATCTCTTTTCGATAAATCTATTTTCTATTTCCATTTAAAAGAAACACGGTATAGCACTTATATTTGCCGGTTTTTTAAATACATTTTATGGCAGCACTTTCATTCGATCTTCAGCATACGGATACAATAACCAAAGCAAGAGCAGGGAAAATTACAACAGATCATGGTGAAATATTGACACCTGTTTTTATGCCGGTGGGTACCGTAGGAAGTGTGAAAGCAGTTTCCCAAAAACAATTAACAGAAGATGTAAAAGCGCAGATAATTTTGGGCAACACGTACCATTTGTATTTGCGCCCCGGATTGGACGTAATGGAATCGGCTGGCGGGCTCCACAAATTCATGCATTGGGATAAACCAATTCTTACGGATAGCGGCGGTTTCCAGGTTTTTTCTTTGAGCGGCGTAAGGAAGTTAACTGAAGAAGGTGCCATATTTCAAAGTCATATAGATGGAAGCAAACATCTTTTTTCCCCCGAAAAAGTAATGGATATTCAGCGCATAATCGGTGGTGATATTATCATGGCTTTTGATGAGTGTCCTCCAGGCGCAAGTGAACATGCTTATGCAAAGAAATCGCTCGAATTGACAAATCGTTGGTTGGACAGATGCTTTGAAAGATTTGATTCAACAGATGATAAATACGGCTTTACCCAAAATTTATTTCCAATTGTCCAGGGAGGTGTGCACCATGATTTAAGAGCATTGTCTTGTGCACATGTTTCCTCGAAAGAGGCCACTGGTAATGCCATTGGCGGGCTGAGTGTAGGTGAACCAACAGAAAAAATGTATGAAATAAGTGAATTTTGTTGCGATCGGTTGCCCGCCGATAAACCAAGGTATTTAATGGGCGTAGGTACACCATGGAATTTATTAGAAAATATCGCGCTTGGTATAGATATGTTTGATTGTGTAATGCCTACCAGGAATGGAAGAAATGCCATGCTTTTTACTAGCAATGGAATCATCAATATTGACAATAAAAAATGGGAAAAGGATTTCTCTCCCATCGATGATGGTATTGAATGCGAAGTGAGCAATTATTACAGCAAAGCTTATCTGCGACATTTGATGAAAGCCAAAGAAATATTGGGTTTGCAGGTTGCCAGTATTCACAATCTGGCTTTTTATCTTGATATTGTTACAAAAGCACGCGCGCACATTATTGCCGGCACCTATAATTCCTGGAAAAATGAAATGGTGGTAAAATGGCAACAGAGATTATAAATTAGATTATTTTAGAATAAATTCAAATCTCCTTTAACACTATTTTTTTATTAATTTTTTAGTTAGGCAAAGCAGCTATTTACGTTCTTTTATTGTCGTCGTTGTAATAGAATAAATGCTTGTTTATCAGATGTAATGAAAACTTTAAAACATATCCATGCCTCCTAAGAATAGTCCGGGATTGCTCCAATTTGTAAATAGTGATATTACTCAACTATCTCATTGCTATTATTTGTTCAATCTATTCATTGAAAATTTTAAAAAAGATTATTCCCAATAACTAAAGCCAACTTTTTAATAATGCCGATTATAAAATATTTTTTAATTTGCTCCGTGCTACTATTTTTTTATACGGTTTCCAGTGCCCAAAAATTTTCTGTGTCTGCTGATGCACAGGTTTCCATACCGCAAAGAGATTATAAATTGGTAAATCCAAATGTAGGGTTTGGATTACGCGCTAATTTTTTATATAAACCGGGCCAGGATATTCCGCTAAAGTTTGGCATTGAATTAGGCATGCAGGAAAAAGAGAGGGTAAGTCAGAATTTTGTAGGAACTATTGGAGGTTTCAGTGATAAGTTTAAAGTATCTGCAAGTAGCAATATTGCTTCAATTATGATAATTACACGATTTGAACCCGTACAAGTGAGAAAAGTAAAACCATTTGTTGAGTTAAGTGCCGGATGGAATGTGTTCTTTTCGACCATAGATGTGGAGAGATTGACATTCTATACTGATTATAATTCCTCTTCTTCTAAGTCCACGAAAGCCAATTGGGCACTCACTTATGGCGCTACCGGAGGTCTTGATATTCCATTAAATAAGAGAGGTGATATTGGCCTTGAATTAAAGCTTTCTTATTTTGTTGGTAACAATAGCCGCTATCTAAGTAATCCGTACATTAATGACCAGGCCGAGGTATCTTTTTTGACCCAAAATTCACGTACAAATATGCTCATTCCTCAGGCAGGCGTAAGATTTAGTTTTTAAGTTGATGGAATCTTCTAACAGGAACCAGGCTTAGATCGTATTTAATGATTGCGTGCAAAATATTATCTTAAATATTAAAATTATATCTCCCTTTCCCTATCGACATTTATTTTAAGCAAATTTTGAAATAAAGCAAATGGTATTTTTTGAAATAGTTTGAAATCTTAAATGGATGTTTAAAAATTCTACAGAAGTCTGGGTAGGATAACAGCCTAAAATTAAATTTTTCTCCTGATACCATTCCTATAACCTGCTACCTCAACTTCACTCTCCTCAATTCCAACAAATTCAAACTATTTGGCTTAAAATTTTTCACATTCGGTTGTACTAACCAAATAACCATGTCATACCAAAGTGGTACTACAGGCGCATCCTGGATCATTAATTGATCTGCTTTTCTATAAATAATATATCTAAGGGAATCATCTTTTTCGGCAAGGGCATCACGGTATAGCTGATCAAAAAGTGGATTGTTATACCGTGTATAATTCGGCGGGGCCGGATTTTTTCCATAAAATACACTGAGGAAATTTTCCGCATCGGGATAATCACCTATCCAGCTTCCACGAAAAAATAATGCTTCTGATTTAGATGTTTGTTCAAGTAAAAGGCTTTTCTGAATAATCTCTACATTTATTCTTATCCCTATTTTTTCCAGTTCATTCGCTATGTAACTGGCAAGGTCTCCATAAACCGGCACTGTTAATAATTTTATCGGTTCCAAACCAACACCTTCGGGGAATCCTGCTTCCTTCAATAATTCCAAAGCTTTTGCAGGATCATAATGATATCCTTTTACTTTTGAAGAATCAAAGGATGGAAAACCTGCCGGAACAAATCCACTTTCCGCCGGAGTACCAATGCTATTGCGGATATACATCATCATTTTTCTTCGGTCAAACCCATAATTAATGGCTTGCCTAATTTTGGCATTACGTAAAGGAGAATTTTTTACAATTTCCTTGGTGGTGTCTTGAAGAATTCCCAAATATTCCGTAGTGAGATAGGGGTGTTTTTTCAAAATTATTTTTCCGATCCAATCCGGGCGTAGTTCTCCCTTCTTTGTAATAACCTCATCTTTAAAAGATGGATCTATATCATTGATAAATTCCAACCTTTTTTGTTGGAATTCTAAAAATTCTGTGGCCTTATTATCAAGGAAAGTGACTTTGATTCCATCGAGATAGGGAAGTTTTATACCAATACTATCTGTTTCAAAATATTGCTCGTTTTTTTTCATTACCAATGCCTGGCCTTCATCCCATGCGACAAACCGGAAGGGGCCTGTGCCACATGGATGACGGCGAAAATCTTTTCCATATTTTTCTACAACTTCTTTGGGGACAATCGAGCAATATGGCATCGTCATTACACCAAAAACCGGGTGAAAAGGGAATAGTAATTTTAGTTGAAATGTAGTGTCATCAAGGGCTTTAAAAGGTAGAATTGAATCTACCCTGTCATTAAATATCCAGGCACCACTGCTGGCAGTATTTTTATCGATGATTCTGCTGAAACTATACACAACATCTTTTGCCGTCATTTTTCTTCCTTTTCCACCGGGGAAGGCTTCATTATCATGAAAAAATACATCATTCCGGAGATGAAAAGTAATGGTTAGATTGTCTGGTGAAACGTCCCAGCTTTTTGCGAGTGAGGGAACAATATTCAGGTCATCATCTGTTTGTACCAATGTATTATACATCTGGTGAATTACCCAATTAATAGATTGATTTTTAGCAAAAGCAGGATCAAGGGTAGCAATACCGGATTGTTCATTGTAATGGAAAATATTACCTGCCTCTTCATGGTGTTCACAAGAAGAAAGGATAAGAAATATACCCGCCAAAATGAATAAGGATATTCCTTTTAAAGAATTTATGACAAGATGCATCGAATGTTTTTTTAACTTCATCTTTGTTTGAAAATAATAAATTTAATCAATGAAAAAGATAATAGCTGTTTTATGTTGCTTAATTGTAATTATTCATTTTTCATTTGGCCAGTTCACTCATGCAGATACATTACGTGGCAGCAACGGAGAAGGAAGAAGCTGGTGGGATGCTACTAAATATAACCTGCATGTGAAATTTAATCTGGAAGATAGTACCATCAATGGTTACAATATTATCAGCATTAAAAATATTTCCGGTCACGCTCAAAGATTTTTACAAATTGATCTCCAGGATCCTATGGTAATTGATTCTGTTATTGTAAGTTTTAAAAAAGAAAAAAAGAGAAAAGCATGCGGAAAAATTTATAAACAAAAATTAGTTTTCACAAGAGATGGCAATGCCTGGTTTGTGAATTTTGATGGGAATAAAAATGGGCAGAAATCTGCCGGATTTAGTGATTCAGGATTTTTGCCGAAAACTGCAGATTTCATGATTTATTATCATGGGCGTCCCAAAATTGCCATAAAACCACCATGGGATGGCGGACTTATTTGGGCAAAAGATAATGCAGGCAATCCATGGATAACGGTTGCCTGCCAGGGTTTGGGCGCGAGTGTATGGTATCCCTGCAAAGACTACCAGGGAGATGAACCGGATAGTGCTGAAATGCATTTTACTGCACCCTCCAATCTAACAACTGTGAGTAATGGAAGATTGAGAAATAAAATCGATAATCATGATGGCACAACAACTACAACATGGGCTGTAGTGAACCCGATAAACAATTATGATATATCGCCTTATATAGGAAAATATGTGCATTGGGGTGAAATTTACAAAGGTGAAAAAGGTGATCTTACCATGGATTATTGGGTGCTTGATTCTAACCTTGAAAAAGCAAAGATCCAATTCAAAGATGCAGTGCGGATGATGAAAGCATTTGAATATTGGTTCGGACCTTACCCCTTTTATGAAGATGGATACAAGCTCGTACAAGCGCCGCATTTGGGCATGGAACACCAAAGTGCAGTTGCATACGGGAATAAATTCGCAAACGGATATTTAGGACGCGATCTTTCAGGAACAGGACAGGGATTAAAATGGGATTTTATTATCGTTCATGAAAGCGGTCATGAATGGTTTGGGAATAATATTACCTCAAAGGATATTGCAGATATGTGGATCCACGAAGGATTTACCAATTATAGTGAAACACTTTTTACCGAATTTTATTATGGTAAAAAAGCAGGCAGTGAATATGTGATTGGCATCAGGAAAAACATACGAAACGATAAACCGATTATAGGGCATTATGGCGTACAGGATGAAGGAAGCGGAGATATGTATTACAAAGCTTCCAACATGATTCACATGATCCGGCAGATAATCGATAATGATGAAAAATTCAGACAAATATTGAGAGGATTGAATAAGAAATTCTACCACCAAACGGTTACCAGCAGGCAGATTGAAGATTATATCAAT
>JBDTEF010000361.1:0-15467 GCA_039922615.1 Ginsengibacter sp. | reverse complement strand
AAAAAATCTTTCCACCCACTCACTTTCTTAACTGATAATTTATTATTATTAACCAGCATGTTTCCCTGGAAATGATGACAGACAGCCACAGCCAATGCATCGGCAGCATCCATGTATTTGGGATCTTCATCAAATTTTATAATTCTTTGAAGCATTTTCAATACCTGTAATTTATCTGAATTTCCGTTTCCGGTAATGGATTGTTTTACTTTACGGGGAGAATACTCTGTAACCGGTAATCCTGCCTGCATTGCAGCAGCAATTGCGACACCCTGGGCTCGACCCAGTTTGAGCATGCTTTGTACATTTTTTCCAAAGAAAGGAGCTTCAATCGCAAATTCATGAGGAGAATATTGAGCTAATATCTCACTCACTTTTTGATGAATTAATTGAAGCTTTTCATAGGCGTCTATTTTGGAAGATAATTTTAAAACATCCATTATTATTAATGATATGCCTTTTGAATTAACTTCGATGATTCCGAATCCCATCACCAATGTTCCGGGATCGATACCTAAAATTATTTTTGATGATTGACGCAATTGTGTTTTATTTTTAGTTTCTTGCTAAAATAACCCGTAAAAGAAACATATGAAGTCATTCAAAGCTACATGAAACCAAAGAATAAAAAACTCAAAATAATTTTCAAATATATTGTTGCGCCGCTGTTGGCGGTATGGTTATTTTATTCGTTATATACCCAGGTTAAAATGCAACCAAACCTTGGGCAATCTTTAGCGCTTATTAAAGATGCACCTTTTGGCCCGAATGGCTGGAAATTTTGGACAGTTATCGCTTTTGTATTTTTGAATTGGGGTTTTGAAGCACGTAAATGGCAAATATTGGTTACACCAATACAGAATATGAATTTTTTGACAGCTTTTAAATCAGTACTTACAGGTGTTACTTTATCCATAAATACTCCCTACAGAATTGGTGAATATGGAGGCAGAATTTTGTATATTAAAAAGGGCAGTCGCATAAGAGCCATTTCTTTGTCGATTGCAGGAAGTATAAGCCAGTTAATTATTACGTTATCGATGGGATGTATTGGACTATCTTTTTTTATCCTTTACCAAATTCCTGACCATAGCCCTATTATTGGATTATCTTACTTCTGGTTAAAAACATTGCTGATTATTTCAGCGCTGGGTACAACTGTTGTAATCCTGTTTTTTTTCAGGCTCGCATGGCTAATAAAATTGATAGAGAAGATTCCTGCAGTTGCCAAATACGTTGAATACATCAATGTATTAGAAGATTTTACTCCTAAACTATTGTTAAGGCTACTTGCTCTGTCGTTCTTTCGGTATCTTGTTTTCGTCTTTCAGTACATATTATTACTGCAAGTATTGAATGTAACTATATTTTGGCTTAATGCATTTTGGATTATTAATATTCTTTTCCTGGTATTGGCAATCGTTCCTTCTTTTGCTATCGCCGACCTCGGCATCCGTGGGAAGTTTAGTGTTGAATTGCTTAGCATTTACAGCATAAATACAGTAGGGATTATAGGCACCACTTTTGGTATTTGGTTTATCAATTTATTTATTCCTGCACTTGCCGGTAGTATCTTAATTTTAAGTAGTAAGTTTTATAAAGAAAAATAATCAATTTGAAAACGATTTTTGCATTTATCCTATTAATGTTCTTTTTTCCCAATCAAAATACAGAAGATACTACTTTTTGTGGGCTTAAGAATACGGCCTTTATGGCTGGCGAAGAAATCACAATGAAAGTATATTATACTACCCTGGGAATGTATGTAGGGGCAGGGGAGGCCAAGTTTACCACTTCACTGACAAGATATAATAATAAAGCAGTGTATCACTGTGTTGCCACAGGCATTACTTATTCATTTTTCGATAACTTTTATAAAGTGAGGGATAAGTACGAAAGTTATATTGACACATCATCCATGTTACCGGTAAAGTTTGTAAGAAATGTAGATGAAGGAGGCACTAAATTTTATCACAATGTTACTTTTAATAGTTCTAATAATACAGCTGTAAGTCAAAATGGTTTATTTAAGGTAACACCTTGTATCCAGGATGTAATCAGTTCCGTATATTATGCCAGAAACATTGACTACAGTAAATATAAGCCGGGAGATAAGATACCGTTTGATATGTTTTTGGATGATGAGGTATACCATTTATATTTGAAATATGAAGGAAGGGAAAATATCAAAACCAAATATGGGAAGTTTAAGGCAATCAAAATGAAACCGTTGCTCATCAAGGGTTCTATTTTCCAGGGTGGTGAAAAAATGACTATCTGGGTGAGCGATGATCCTAATCATATTTTATTGCGTGCCGAAAGTCCCATCTCTGTTGGATCTATAAAGGTGGATATGATGGATTACAAAAATCTTCGTTATCCTTTGACTTCATTGATAAAAAGATAGTCCTAAATTTCTGATAGTTTAAAAGTTTTTAGGCTTCGTACACCCTTGTCCGTTAGTTGTAAATTACAGCACTCTATTTCGGGATCATGTTCAAAAAATAGAATGAAATCTTTTTGTTGGGCTTCGGTCAAAAATGCCTTTTTTTCTTTCAAGGTTTCCAGTGGGCGTGTATCATACGCCATTACATAGGGAATAGGAAGATGTGCTACTGAGGGAAGCAAATCTGCTACATAGATTATTGTTTTATCCTTATACCTGATTTCGGGAAGCATCATAGATTCTGTATGGCCTTTTACAAAACGGATATGAAAGTCTTTCATGAATTGTATTCCTTCCACCGTATCAATAAATTTTAATTTTCCACTCTCCCGGATTGGCAAAATATTTTCCTTTAAAAAACTGGCTTTCTCCCTGTCATTGGGTACTGTAGCCCACTGCCAATGTTCCTGATTGCTCCAATAGGTTGCATTCTTAAATGCAGGTAAATATTCATCTCCATTTTTTAGAATAGATCCTCCGCAATGGTCAAAATGAAGGTGAGTTAAAAATACATCTGTAATATCATCTCTCGTAAACCCGTGATTTGACAAAGACTTATCGAGCGTATCGTCGCCATTCAGAAAATAATGGCCAAAAAACTTTTCATTTTGTTTATCGCCCATCCCATTATCGATGAGGATTAAACGCCCATCCGATTCTACCAATAAACAGCGCATAGCCCAATTGCACATATTGTTTTCATCCGGTGGATTTAGCTTTTCCCACATACTTTTAGGAACTACGCCGAACATGGCACCACCATCCAATTTAAAATGCCCTGCATTTATAGCATATAATTTCATAGATTTTTGTTTATTTAGATTGCAATGGCAGCATCTTTTTTCTGCTTATGCAATGCCGAAATTAAACCAAATAAACCGATCATAAAAAACACGATTAAAGACAGAACTGAATTACGCATGCTCCCGGTTAATTCCTCTATATATGCAAATGCAGTAAGGCCAATAACAATGGCTATTTTTTCTGTAACATCATAGAAGCTAAAGAATGAAGCAGTATCATGGGTTTTAGGCATTAGTTTGGAATAGGTAGAGCGGCTTAAAGACTGAATTCCTCCCATTACCAAACCTACGCCCATAGCCAGTATATAGAAATCATTTTGAGTTTTCATATAGTAAGCCGAAATGCACATCAAAACCCAAAAAACAACAATCACAATTAGGGTTTGGAAATTGCCAAATCTCGCTGACAGTTTTGCCATAAGATATGCGCCTGCTATGGCTACCAATTGTATGATAACGATCGTAAGAATGAGGTTAGTAGCCGGCAAGTTCAACACTTTGCTTCCAAAATTAGCTGCAGCCAGCATGACGGTCTGTACACCCATATTGTAAAAGAAAAAAGCAAATAAAAATCTTTTGAGAACAGGCATTTTCAACAACTGGTTCCAGACATCTCTTAAAGCAATAAATCCTCCGGAAATAAAATTTTTGTTAGATGAAATTTTAGTGGATGGCTTACCAGGAGGCAATCTTCGAAAGGTAATTTGGGCAAAGCCGACCCACCAGATTCCCACTAAAAGAAAAGTCCATCTTACTGCATCACCGGCACTATGTAAGAACGGGATTTTGTCCCAAAAAATAACCAGTGCAAAGCCTACCATTTGCATTAAAACGCTACCAATATATCCGTAAGTAAATCCTTTTGCACTTACGAGGTCCCTGTCTTTTTCGGCTGCTATTTCCGGCAAGTAGGAATTATAAAAAACGAGGCTGCTGTAAAAGCCAAATGCAGCAACCATCAAACAAATAATACCCCAGGAAAAATTTTCGGGCGTAAAGAAATATAAGCCACTACAGGCTAATGCGCCTAAAGTGCAAAACACCTGCATGAATTTTTTCTTGTTTCCCTTATAATCAGCAATGGACGAAAGAACCGGTAAAGTAATAGCTACTATCAGGTAAGTAAAAGCAAGTGCATAATTGTATAATGCGGTATTCACAAAAGTCCTTCCCAGGAAATGAACTTCCCCATTGAAAGGAGATGCCTGTGTCATCTCTGTATAATAGACAGGAAAAAATGTAGTGGTAATTACAAGATTGTAGACTGAATTAGCCCAATCATACATTGCCCAGCCATTGATTACTTTTTTTGAAGCAGTTTCCATTTGATAAAAATAAGTAATTCAAGTTATAGAAATAATTGTTTTAGAAACTAATTCCAGTCGTACATTAATTTTACTTTTTATAAACCTTTCGCCTGATAAAGTATTTTATCTTTACCTGATGAAAATATTTTTAATAGCATGTATATTTTTTCTATTTCCTGCCATTCTGTTTGCGCAGGAAGATGTAGGAAAATTGCATGAGACAGCCAAGGCGTTTATGATGCAGCGCGATTATGCAAATGCTTCCCTGATACTTGTTCGTGCTTTACAACAGGAGCCGGATAATATTGCCATAGCGAAAGACCTGGCATTCGATTATTATCTTCAAAAGGAAAATGACAAAGGGATAAAAGTGATACTCCCCTTCTTAGATAAAAGCAGTGTAGATGACCAGGCTTACCAAATTGCAGGCATGATATACAAAGCAACGCGCAATACGAAAGAGGCAGAAAACGTTTATAAAAAAGCATTAAAAAAATTCCCCCAAAGTGGCCCAATATACAATGATTATGGTGCATTGCTTTATAGTGCCAATGATAAGAATGCCATAAAAATCTGGGAAAAAGGGATTGAACAAGATCCATCATATGCCAATAATTATTATAGCGCCACTAAATATTATTACATTGAAAAAGATAAAATATGGCCATTAATTTATGGTGAAATATTTTTAAATATGGAATCATTTACTGCACGAACTGCTGAAATAAAAGACCTGGTGCTTGATGGTTATAAAAGGCTATTTGCTGAAACAGATCTTCTAAAAAATTTGAAAGACAAAAATCTTTTTGAGGTAGCGTTTCTTACAGTGATGAATAAACAAAATAGTGTAGTATTCGGCGGCATTAATGCTGAATCCCTCACTATGATACGTACAAGATTTATTCTTGATTGGGCGCAGGACTACAAAGAAAAATTCCCATTTTACCTTTTCGATTTCCAGGAGCAAATGCTAAAGCAAGGGTTATTCGTAGCCTACAACCAATGGATATTTGGTTCAGCGCAAAACCTGGCAGCATATGAAACATGGACACAAACGAATAATAAGGATAATGCGGATTTTATTAAGTTTCAAAAAGAAAGAATCTTTAAGATGCCTGAGGGGCAGTATTATCATTAGGGGTCAGGTATTAGGTATCAGCTTTTAGGTTTTAGGTTTCAAGTATGAGCAAGGTGCTTGAACAATGAGTTTTAGGCTAAATATATTGCAATAGGCAATTGAGCGCATATCTGATTTATGCTTACGAATCACTACTTAATTTTTGCTTCTTATTACTTACTATTGATTAACCTACAATCATACATAAGTCATCATTTGTTTTAAATTGATTCTGTCATTTGTAAGCAATATTTTGTAATTTAGAATTTCACTGACCATAACACTTCAGCACTTAATTTTATTTTGATATGACTCAACCTAGCCGTTTATTTGATTGCCTTGATATCCATGTAAAAGATGCGCCTTCCCGTACAATGCTGGCAGGAAAAGAAAATGGTACCTGGAGGGAATATTCAACGAAGGAAGTTGACACTATGGTTAATCAATTAAGTGCCGGTTTATTGGCAAAAGGATTTGGAAGTGGTGACAATACCGCAGAAGGAAGAGATAAAATAGCGGTGATTGCAAAGAACCGCCCCGAATGGATTATACTCGACCTTGCAGTGCAAAAAATAGGTGCAGTACTTACGCCAGTATACCCTACAATAGGCGAACCGGAGTTGGAATATATACTTAAGGATTCCAGGGTCAAAATTATTTTTGTAAATGATGAACACCTGTTGGCGAAAGTCAAAAGTATAGCGGCTAATTTACCGGATTTAAAAGAAATATACTCCTTTGAAAAATCAGGGAAAATAGCACATTGGAAAGAAATTTTAGAAGAAAGTACGGTGCCGCTTTTGGCAAAAGTAGAAGAGATAGCCTCAAAAATAAAATATGAAGATTTAGCCACCATCATTTATACATCTGGCACCACCGGAAAGCCAAAGGGAGTAATGCTTTCCCACCAGAACATTCTCAGTAATGTAATGGATAGTATGCCTTGTTTTCCGCCGGGTGATAACATGAAAGCGCTTAGTTTTCTTCCGCTAAACCACATCTTCGAGCGAATGGTTAGCTTTCTTTATTTATACAAAGGCACCTCCATATTTTTCGCAGAAAGTATGGAATCAATAGGAGAGAATCTAAAAGAAGTAAAACCACATTTATTCACTACAGTTCCACGTTTACTTGAAAAGGTTTATGAGAGAATTATTGCTAAAGGAGAAGAGCTCAGTGGTATAAAAAGAAAACTTTTCTTTTGGGCTCATGATCTTGCTACCAAATACGAGATCAACCAAAACCAGGGATTTCTTTATGATAAAAAATTAGCCATTGCCAATGTGCTCATTTTCAAGAAGTGGAGAGAAGCTTTGGGTGGGAATATCAGGTGTATTGTAAGTGGCGGAGCTGCATGCCAGGTAAGATTAATTAGAATTTTTACTGCAGCTAATGTTCCCATAATGGAAGGATACGGGCTTACAGAAACGTCACCGGTAATAAGTGTAAACAGGTATGAGGAGCAAGGCCGCATGTTTGGTTCAGTAGGTCCTTTGATCAAAAATGTATTCGTGAAAATAGCTCCGGATGGAGAAATCCTTTGTAAAGGCCCTAACGTAATGATGGGGTATTACAAATCCCCGGAACTTACAGCCGAAGTAATGGATGGCGAATGGTTTAAGACAGGTGATATCGGCACTTTTGTAGATGAAAAATTTTTAAAAATTACGGATAGAAAAAAAGAAATGTTTAAAACCAGTGGTGGAAAATATGTAGCTCCGGGTGTTGTAGAAAATAAAATGAAAGAATCACCATTTATAGAAAATATAATGGTTTTGGGTGCAGGAGAAAAATTTGTTTCAGCTTTAATAGTACCGGCATTTCCCAATATTTTAAACTGGTGTAAGGATAATAATGTACACTACTCCGGCAATAAGGAAATGGTAGATAACCCACAAATAATTGACCTTTTTAAAAAGGAATTAGATGTTTATAATCAATCGTTCAACCACGTAGAGCAAATTAAAAAGTTCAAATTATTACCCGATGAATGGGGTGTAGACAGTGGTGAAATGACGCCAAAACTTAGCCTGAAACGCAAAGTGATTATGGAAAAGAACAAAGATATTATCCACGATATGTACAATAATAATTTGCCTTCTTAATAATTTAGTCCTTAAAAATTTCCTGCTCATCTCTTTCCGACACCGTAATTTTCCTGATGAAATCATCATATCCTTCCGGTTGATCACTATAAGCACCATATGCATCCAGACTGTAACCAATTAGGCCGTCGCTGGCTTCAATGAGATAAACAATTGCATTATCTGATGGATTAGAATCCCCTTCAAACCGGTATGTTCTGATAATTTTTAAGTCTTCAGATTTATAACATTTTTTATTACCTGAAGTGAAACAGTCGCCATCCATTTTAAATTCACTATCCATTTTTTTAAGACGCAATTTTTCCAAAATTTGGCTTAATGTGGTCATTTCAATTTTATCACTTGGCGCCATAAAGTATTATTTTTATTTTTTGAATTATGTTTCGTTATACTAAAATCAAAATTTGTACCTAAAAAAACCGGTGGAAAAAACCGCCGGTAAATAAAATAGATTAATGTAAAATTTATAAAGATTCATAGATTTTAATTTTATTATAAAGGGTTTTCCTGTCAATCTTTAATATTTCTGCCGCCCTTGTCTTGTTAAAATTGACATCTTTTAATACAGACATAATTGTGTCATATTCAGCTTTAGCCGCTGCATCCTTCAAGTCCACTTCTTTGAATCCGTCATCTGTTCTCAATAATTCATCATGGCCGCTTAAGTATTCATTTTGCGCAAGAGATTGGGTGATCTCCCATGGTAAAACGCTAGAGTTTATTTTACCTGATTGTGTAAGAAGAACAGCCCTTCGCACCACGTTTCTAAATTCTCTGAGATTCCCCGGCCATGCATATTTCATGAACATTTCTTCTACATCCTCTTCATATCCTTCAATATTTTTTCCGAGTTCACTGTTAGTTTTATCAAGAAAGAATTGAGCAAATAGTGGAATATCCTCTCTTCGCTGCCTTAGTGCCGGAAGATTAATAGAAAATTCATTAAACCTGTGATACAGGTCCTCACGGAATTTTCCTCTTTTATAGGCGTCCTGGAGATTTTCATTGGATGCTACGATGATTCGTACGTCCACGTCCATTTCTTTATTTCCACCTACTCTTTTAAATTTTCTTTCCTGGATTACCCGCAACAGAGACGCCTGAACATCTAAGGATAAATTAGATACTTCATCTAAGAAAAGTGTGCCGCCATTGGCCATTTCAAAATGTCCTTCTTTATCAGTAATGGCACCTGTAAATGCACCTTTCACATGTCCAAAAAGCTGGCTACCTGCCAATTCTTTTGAAAGAGTACCACAATCCATCGCCACAAATGGTTTATTTTTTCTATTACTGCTCTCATGTATTGTTTTGGCAATTACTTCTTTCCCGGTACCGCTTTCTCCGTAAAGAATAATGCTGTAATTCGTTTGCGCAACAATTGCGATTTGCGAATAAACTTTCGCAGTTTCACCAGCCTGGCCTACCAGGTATTCTTTGTTGGAAGAAACAGTATATGATTTTTTATTTTTTGTTTCCGGCGTATTGGATGCAGGTGCAGTAGCGGCAACAATTTCTTCTATTGGAGTAGCAAGTGCTTTTTCAATCACATTAATCACTTCATCCGGAATCAATGGTTTTGTTATATAATCAAAAGCACCTTGTTTGATTACATCTACTGCTGTTTTTATATCCGAATAGCCGGTAATAATGATAACAATGGTTTGGGGTTTTAGTTCTTTGATTTTCACCAAGACATCTTTTCCATCTTTATCTCCCAGCCTGAAATCGCAAAGCACAATGTCAAAGTGATCATCATTGAATTTCAGTAAACCCTTCGCTCCGTTATGAGCAACATCTGTCTGGTACCCCCTTTTATCCAAAAAACGGCTTAGCAGTGTGCACATGTCAAAATCATCGTCAATAATCAGAATTTTCTTTTTCATAGTTTTAGTAAAAATAGAGAGGTCGCAAAGTTAAGATAAATCTTTGTTTTTTAAAGGTTGTGTTGCCACGTGTTTTTCCCTTATTTCCACAAATTCAGCATAATCATTTGGAATTATTTTTCCTCCATAAAGCTTGGCAAATACTTTGGTAAATTCCGCGCCAAGATACAAAATGATGGAACTATAATATACCCATACCATTAATATAATTATAGAACCCGCCGCACCATATAAAGAGGTAAGATTACTTTTGCTTAAATAAAAACCAATACCCAATTTTCCCAGTGTAAAAAAAACGGCTGTCACAAATCCTCCGACCATTACGTCTTTCCATTTTATTTTGGCATCTGGTAATATTTTAAATACCAGCGAAAAGAGAAACATTGCTACAAAAAATGACAATATGTAATCAGTTATTTGTATAAAATAAACACTGTAATCTCCTACAATTCCTGAAATGAATTTACCGAATGCAGCCACCAAAGCATTCAATATAACCGAGGCAGCAAGTAGAACACCGAGAGAAAGTACGATAGAGAATGAAAGGAGTCGCGTAATCACTAATCGCCACCAAACTTTTTTTTCCTTAATTTTTAATCCCCATATCTTATTAAGAGAATCCTGTATTTCTCCGAAAATTGTAGTCGCAGTAACTACCAATATAATAATACTTACGACACTTGCGAAAAAACTATGGCCCGTGAGATGAATATTTTTAATAGTATCCTGTAATTGTATTGCCACCACACTTCCAACTAAATGATTTAATTGTTCATATAATTGCCCCTGCACTGCCTCTTTGCCAAAGAAAAAACCCGAAAGAGTAATTGCAATCACCATTATTGGGGCAATAGAAAATACGGTATAATAGGATAGAGAAGCACTATACTTTAATATATTATCAGCCGAGAATTCTTTAAAAACTTGTTTTGTATATTTTAGGATCTTCAAATGATTTTAATTTATCTAAGTAGTATAAAGATAATACAATAAGGGATTTTACACTTTTCAGGATGTATTAAATAAAATGCCTTGTCTTATTAGCTTAGCTGAAATAATAATATTATGCTGATAGTTTTCTTCATAAAATGATGTATGTATTTAAATGGCCTGAATACTATTATTCAATTTTTTTTCCTTCTAAAATTGAGGTAATATATTAATTGGATATGCACATATCGTAGATGTATTTCTACATGGATTATAATATATTCAATAATTTAAGGCTAAAAAAGAAAAAACGTAACTAAAAATTTTTTAAAATAGGTTTGGCAGGTTTTTTATTAGTTTAATAAACAATTAACTTATTTCTTAAAACTTAAAACTTATTAAAAATGGGAAACTTATTGTATGTAATTGCGGTTATTTTAGTAATCATTTGGGCTATATCCTTTTTTGGTGGATTTTATACCGGTGGTATTATTCACATCTTATTGGTTATTGCTATTATCGCAATTTTATTGAAAGTGATAAACAGGGCTTAGGTCAATTATTTATTATTTATTCATATTAAAATTACAACTATCATGGATGATTGGAAATTAAAATTAAAAGGCAATTGGAACGAAACAAAAGGTAAAATGAAGCAAGCTTATGCCGACTTAACTGATGACGATTTAACGCACGAGGAAGGTAAAGACGATGAGTTTGTTGGTAAATTACAGCAAAAATTAGGTAAAACTAAAGAAGACGTAATCAGCTGGATTCAGGGCCTGTAAGTTCAAATTCAATACATTAATAAACGGCCCTCAATTTTGAGGGCTTTTTATTTAGATTAAGCAAAATACTATAGGTATGAATGTTATTAGATAACAATTTTAGAAAGTAATTCAATTCAATTAAATTCGCCAAAATCAAAAATATGAGCCAATTTTCAGAGCATAATTTTAAGGAAGAAAAAGCATTGATTAGAGTGGATTTCAATGTGCCAGTAGATGACAATTTTAAAATCACGGATGATACGCGCATGAAAGCCGCGATTCCTACCATTAAAAAAGTATTAAATGATGGTGGCAGCGTTATTTTGATGACCCATTTCGGCCGGCCAAAGGATGGTCCTGAAGAAAAATATTCCCTGGAACATATATTCCCACATTTACAGGAATTATTGCCAGGTGTTTCCGTTTTATTTGCCGGTGATTGCATCGGTAATGAAGTCATGGAAAAAGCCAAAGCTTTACAACCTGGCCAGGTATTGCTGCTGGAAAATCTCCGCTTTCACAAAGAAGAAGAAAAGGGAGGCGACGAATTTGCAAAAGAATTGAGTGAATTAGGTGATGTGTATGTGAATGATGCTTTTGGAACAGCGCATAGGGCTCATGCTTCTACCGCCGTTATTGCGCAATTTTTTCCCGCAGATAAAAAGATGTTTGGTTTATTAATGAATAGTGAAGTTGCGAATGCAGAAAAAATATTACATCATTCTGAAGCACCATTTACGGCAATATTGGGCGGTGCAAAAGTTTCAGATAAGATTGAAATAATTAAAAATTTGTTGAATAAAGCCAATAATATTATTATCGGTGGCGGCATGGCTTATACATTCTTAAAAGCACAGGGAAATGAAATAGGCAGTAGTTTATGTGAGGAAGATAAACTGGACCTGGCCAATGAAATTTTGAAAGAAGCCAAAGAAAAAAATGTGTCGTTTCAACTACCAGCAGACAGTATTGTAGCGAACAAATTTGCTAATGATGCAGACACAAAGGTGGTAATGAATAACCACATTGAAAAAAGTTGGATGGGCCTGGACATTGGCCCAGAAGCGGTGCAGCAATTTACTAAGACGATTATGGAAAGTAAAACGATTCTCTGGAATGGCCCAATGGGTGTTTTTGAAATGCCAGCGTTTCAAGAAGGCACAAAAGCAATTGCAGAAGCTGTTGCCAAAGCAACACAACAAGGTGCATATAGTTTGGTTGGTGGCGGAGATAGCGTAGCTGCTGTAAATGAATTTCACTTAGCAGATCAGGTAAGTTATGTATCCACAGGCGGTGGTGCTTTGCTTGAATATTTTGAGGGTAAGGAATTGCCCGGAATTAAGGCAATCAGGTCATAAATAAAAATTATTGATTCATCAATATTTAGGTAACCATAATTTGTAATAAGTAACTAATTGATAAAATAAGTTATTGGTGTAAAAAATATGAACGTTTATTGCCGAAATAATTTATTCAAATTAATTCTTTAGATTTAGAAAATAAATGGATATTTGGTAAAACAACTCAATTTTAAAAATTAAAAAAAAGCATATGAAATCAAAATCAGGCCTTCTAATAATACTCGGAATCGTTGTCGTTCTAATTTTTTGGGGATGTGGTGGTTATAACGGATTAGTACAACAAGACGAGGCGGTTAAAAAAGCATGGAACAATGTGCAAACTGAATATCAAAACAGGAGTGACTTAGTGGGAAATTTAGTGAATACTGTAAAAGGTGCTGCTAATTTTGAAAAAAGTACTTTGACAGCAGTTGTGGAAGCACGGGCTAAAGCAACAAGTGTTAATATTAATGCAGATAATCTTACACCGGAAAAAATGGCTGAATACCAGGCAGCTCAGGGTCAGTTAAGCGGATCACTTAGCCGTTTATTGGCGACAGTAGAAGCATACCCGGACTTAAAAGCAACAGCGAATTTTACCCAGTTACAGGGTCAATTAGAAAGTATTGAAAATAATATTAAAAATTCACGCAGGACTTTTAATGATCAGATTAATTTATATAATACCAAGGTCAGATCTTTTCCAATGAACATTCTGGGCGGTTTATTTGGTTTCCATCAGAAAGCAGGATTTGCTGCAGATCCGGGAGCTGAAAAGAAAGTAGATGTGAATTTTGATGATATGAATAAAAAATGATCCGGTAAAGCATTTCTATAATGAACAATAAGCGGTTTTCAGGTTATATAGTAGGTTTCATTGTTGTTGTATTGGGCATTCTCCTCATAATTAGCTATAATTCTTTGGTGAAAAAAGAAGAGAAAGTGAAATTTCAATGGAATGAAGTGCAGAACAATTATCAAAGAAGACTTGACCTTGTTCCTAACATTGTGAGCGTTGTGCAGGGAGGAGCTACCTATGAGAAAACTACGCTGGAATCTGTAATTGAGGCAAGAGTCCAAGCAATGAAAGTAAATACCGGTGGGGATATTTCCAGTGAAAAATATAAGGAGATAACAGGAGCACAGGATAATCTTGCCGGTGCTGCCAACAGGCTTTTAATTTCTGTAGAAAAATATCCTGAGCTGAAAGGCACAAAAGCATTTGTTGGATTACAGGTTCAATTGGAGGGCACAGAAAGAAGAATTAAAGTAGCGCGACAGGATTTTAATGGCGCAATAGCTGATTATAATAGTTCCGTAAGAAGTTTTCCAACTAAAATTGTAGCGGGATTATTTGGATTTCACCCAAGAGAGGGTTTTGAATCTGAAACCGGAGCTGACAAAGCGGTAGAAATTAAATTTTAAATTTATTAAACATTGGGTATCCTTCACTTTTTAAGAAAGAAAAAACCTTTTTTTTCCCCCCAGGAAAATGAAAAGATTGTTCATTCTATCCAGGAAGCTGAAAGGCAAACAAGTGGAGAGGTAAGGATTTTTGTGGAAGGACATTGTAAATATGTAGATGCACTCGACAGGGCAGCGGAAATTTTTGATAACCTGGAAATGGAAAAAACTGAATTAAGGAATGGTGTATTATTTTACATTGCTACCAAAGATAAACAGTTGGCCATTTTTGCAGATAAAGGTATTCACCTGGCTACAGATGGAGATCAATATTGGAAAGATGCAGTAGCTGAGATACTTTCTGTTTTTAGTAAAGACACTATGGTTAATGGGATTATCACTTCTATTCATAAAATTGGCCTGGCTCTTAAAGATCATTTTCCCTACGATAAAGATGTTGATAAGAATGAACTTCCTGATGAAATCATTTTTGGCAAATAATATGTTGTAATTAACTTTTTCATGAAAAAATACTTTTTACTGCTTCTTTTATTTATTGGCTTGCAGCCGGTATTTGCACAAAATATTGAGCCGAAGCCAAACCCTCCTATGGCAGTAAATGATTTTGCCAATATGCTTGAACCTTTTCAAAAACAGGCATTGGAACAAAAAATCCGCGCATATAATGATTCTACTTCTTCGGCAATTGTAATTATTACGATACCTGATTTGCAAGGTTATGATATTGCAGAAATTTCTTTGAAATATCTAAGAGACTGGGGAATTGGGATGAAGGACAAAAATAATGGCATCGTGATATTGGTTTCGAAAGCAGAACGGAAAGCACGGATAGAAACCGGGTATGGCATGGAAGGCGTAGTTCCAGATGTGATGGCAAAAGAGATCATTGATGAACGCATGATCCCGTTTTTTAAACAGGCAGATTATTATCGTGGTTTTGACAATGCCGTAGATGCCATCATACAGGCAGCAGCAGGAGAATATAAAGCAGATCCGAAATCCAAAGGAGATGGCAGTGCGGGAGGTGGATCTATGTTTTTCATTGTAATTATTGTTGTTGTACTTATTGCTTTGATGTCTGGAAAAGGTGGCGGCGGTGGTGGCTCTTACATGAGCAGAAAGGGTTCTAAAAGCTTTGGTGCGCTTCCATGGTTTTTGTTGGGTAATCTACTTGGCGGCAGCGGTGGAAGAGGCGGCGGAGGTTTTGGCGGCGGCGGCTTTGGTGGAGGTGGCGGTGGTGGTTTCGGAGGATTCGGCGGCGGCAGCGGTGGCGGTGGCGGAGCCAGTGGTGGTTGGTAATTTTGAGTTACAAATTAAAAATTACGAATGGCGATAATG
>JBDTEF010000360.1:0-21523 GCA_039922615.1 Ginsengibacter sp. | reverse complement strand
ACTCGATTTCGCCAACGCTCCGTATTGATAATATTTTTGCGGATAAATTTTTTACCATCAACCAGTTTGACAGAATAAAAGTAGATTTAAGCGATCATTTTCCCATTGTCGCCGATATGAAATTGGGCAGTGTTGTGCGCACTGATACAACGAAACTTGAAGGAAAATAAAAAAGATTTGGATGTTATTCCGTTAAATTATCAGAATTCTTACCATTAGTTTGAGTGGTGCAAGTTCGCTGTCCCGCACTAATACGCGGAGCGATCGTCCTTAGGCAATTCAGATTGTCCCGATAGGTATCGTGGATTGTTTCTTTTTTGAAAGTCCCGTCCGTAGGGGATCAGGCAAAAAAGAAAATGCAAAAAGGGCCCTTATTGATACGTAATAATTTTAGAATTTTTAAAAAGGATTGTCTATTGATTACCTTTTCGATTGAAAGAAGGAAATTTTGTATATCACTATTTTTTCTTTCCTTTTGTAAAAGGTAGGATATCTTTGAAAGTATACAACATTCAACCTAATATGTCTCTGACTATTTATAATTCATTAAGCAAACAAAAAGAAGAATTTGTGCCCATCCAGGCACCTTATGTGGGAATGTATGTGTGTGGACCTACAGTTAGCGGTGAGAGCCATCTTGGGCATGCAAGACCATACATCACTTTTGATGTAGTGTATCGTTATTTAATGCATCTTGGTTACAAAGTGCGGTATGTTCGCAATATCACCGATGCCGGACATTTTGAAGAAGAAGGTAGAGAAGCTGTAGATAAAATTGCTGATAAAGCGCAATTAGAAAAATTGGAACCAATGGAGCTGGTGCATAAATACACTTCTTTGTTTCATTGGGCATTTAGAAAATTTAATACCCTGGAACCAAGCATAGAACCTACAGCCACAGGGCACATCATCGAACAAATCGGGATGATAGAAAAATTAATAGCAGCAGGATATGCGTATGAGATCAATGGTTCTGTGTATTTTGATGTAAATAAATATGCACAAAATTATGATTATGGAAAGTTGAGTGGCAGGGTTCTGGAAGATATGTTGGAAACAACCAGGGTATTGGAAGGCCAGGACGAGAAAAGGAGTAAGGCTGATTTTGCCTTATGGAAATCTGCGCCGCCAAAGCACATCATGCGGTGGAAAAGCCCATGGGGCGAGGGTTTCCCGGGTTGGCATATAGAGTGCTCTGCGATGGCCACGAAATACCTGGGAGCGCGTTTTGACATTCATGGCGGCGGTATGGATTTGATGTTCCCTCACCATGAAAGTGAAATAGCGCAGAGTACTATCTGCAATCATGTAGGTCCGGCTAAATACTGGATGCACAATAATATGATCACCATCAATGGGAAAAAGATGGGTAAAAGTTATAACAATGTGATTAAGCTTACGGAGCTTTTTAGTGGTAAACATCCCTTGTTGACTCAGCCCTTTAGCCCGATGACCATCCGGTTTTTTATTTTGCAAACACATTATCGCAGTACACTTGATTTTAGTAATGATGCCTTGATTGCTGCGGAAAAGGGATTGAAAAGATTAATGCAGGCATATTCAATTCTGCAAAATCTGCAACCCGGAAATGAGGTGGAAGAAATAGATAAAGAACTGGATGAAAAGATCATGCAACTGATCAGTGAATTTGAGACATTTATCAATGATGATTTCAATACGGCGAAAGTCCTGGCAAATATGTTTGAAATAGTTCCCATCATTAATTCCATTAAGGATGGGCTAATTAAAGCGACAGCAATTTCTCCAGGTACAATCGAACGATTAAAGGAGTTCTTCTCCATTTACCTGGAGCAAATTTTGGGATTGATAAATGAAGAGGAAACGGGTGATCAGTTTGCAGGAATAATGGCACTTTTGGTTGATATCAGGAAGGAGGCGAAAACAAAAAAAGATTTCCAAACTTCAGATAAGATCAGGAAACAATTGGCAGAGTTGGGCATTATGATGAAGGATGAAAAAGGGGGAGAAATTAGTTGGGGAAAAGCTTAATGGAATTTTTTTTATAATTATTCATGCTAAGACAAAAATTAAATCCAAGGGCTAAAAGTGAGATCAATAGTGGCTTTGGAGCCAATTCCTCCAACTATGGTGGCCGCTTTTTAGATAGTAGAGGACTTCCAAACGTAAAAAAAACAGGGATTGGTTTTTTTCAAAGGATCAGTTGGTATCACTTTCTTTTACAACTATCAAGTGGCAAGTTTTTTTTGATAGTCATTTCTTTTTACCTGGTAGTAAATATGGTCTTTGGATCTATATTTTATTTGATTGGTACCCAGGTCTTCGGCGCTATTGAAACATATTCCCAGGTATTGGATTATTGGGAAGCATTTTTTTTCAGTTGCCAGGTATTTTCAGTTGGTGGTTACGGACTTGTCAGCCCGGAGAATATGTTTGTAAATTCGCTTTGTGCGATTGAAGCATTTTTAGGCCTTCTAAGTTTGGCAGTAGTGACTGGTCTGTTATATGGTCGTTTTTCCAGGCCAAAAGCCTATTTAAAATTTAGCAACAACGCATTGCTCTCGCCTTACCATGGAAATAAAGCCATTATGTTCCGTGTAGCTCCTATAAAAAATACGAGTCTCACAAACGCAGAAGTGATCGTCACCCTGGGAATAATCACAGAGGAAGATGGGAAAATGGTGAATAAGTTTTACCAGCTTCCACTGGAATACGAGAGCGTAGGTTCATTATCGCTTAATTGGACAGTTGTACATCCCGTCACAGAAAGTAGTCCTTTTTATGTCTTTTCTAAAGAAGATTATAGAAATATAAAAGGTGAAATAATTATTGTGCTGAAAGCATTCGATGACATGTTTTCAAACACGGTGATTTCCAGGAAATCATATTCCTTAGATGAAGTGGTCGTAGGAGCTAAATTTTTACCCATGTACAAAAGAGCTCTTGGTGGAGAAAGGACCATTTTATACCTGGATAAAATTAATTCCTATGAGGAGGTATAGTGTAATTTATCCATCCCCTTATGTCTGTGGCCCAAAAATTTAGCACCAGGCAAGGCATTATCTGATCTGTTCCGAGCCTAAGGCTCTCATTATTGTATTTTTCTTTTCAACGGGTTGATAACCGTTGTTACAATATGAATCGATGCTACGCATCTGCGGCAGAGTTATCATTTTTCTTTATTTTCTCATTAATCACTTAAAGAAATTTTGCCTTATCTTATGGAACATTTTTATACACCGATATTGCAACATACGATAAGGATCGATAAATTTTGTTTTGCCAGATTCTCCTTCAGGACCTCAGTTTCCTAATACCTTAAACCCTTCGTTAGAAAATGAATCGATGCTACGCATATGCAACAGAATAATTTCTCTTTATTTTTTCAATTTCTTTCATTAATTACTGAAAGCATTTCTCCTATTTATTGGCAATTTTATACATCATGATTACAACTGGGCAAATAGGCCGATTCATTTTTGTAACGCTTTATTTTCACCGGATTCCTCCGTTTCCCCAAAGCTAATACACATATATTTAAAATGCATTTGATGGCAGTATGCATTTGTAAAATAATAAAAATTTCTTCCTCAATTTCTTCAAATTTTTACTTTTGTCATTGAAAGAAATATTTCCATATTTTGACAATCTTATGTATAATTATTACAAGAAGAGCTATAGGCTCAATACATATTGTAACGCCGGATTGTAATAAGGCGAAATGAATATATCTCATATTAGATATCCTTAACCCCGGCGCATGTTATTACCAATCTTTAAGATCTGGAAAGGGCCTTCTTCTTATAAATAGGTACCGTACTACATGGTTCGCCATACATAATACTTTTAGCAACCGGCATTAATATCCTGCTAATTTCTATATAGGCACTTTCCGGAATGTGAATATCGCCACAACCCTTTACCACCACTCTTTTTTCTTCAAAATCAGCAGGATTTATTTTGTAAAGATTTTTTAATAATAAAGTATTGAACACTGTTTCACTATCTCCAAAAACAATTTCTTTTGCAAATGGCGCTAAATGAGTCGAGGCAAGCATATATGCCCACAAGGGTATAATGGCATCAGTGCTACAAGTAATACCAACATTTTTATCCTGGTAAATTCGCCAATCCGTATTTTTTAAAGCTTCCCGGTAATCTTTTTCTTTGAGAATAAGTTCCATAAAAAGATGCTCTTTCAGATCAAATAAAATAATTTCTTCCTTTGGAATATATGTTTCAAGGTTTAAAGTGAATAACGCACTTTGAGCTACTTTATTGATAATGATGTCATCCATAATTTTTATTTTTTGCAAGTTACCAAATCCATTTTTGCCAGTATTTCTGTAGATACCACGTTATTTCATCAGTTTAAGATTTATTGATAAATGAAATGAACCTGGAGTTTCCAACTAGCTCATAATTATTAAATCATGAAGTATGCGCAGAATAAATTTTGGTAGATCTTTTACAACAATTGCTATTCAGAATGCTACAATCATTTAATCCATTTCAATAAAAAAAAGCCACCTGTTTAGATGGCTTTTTCACTTAATAAATATTCACTTAAAAGAATTTACTTCTTTGATCTTTTATTGTTGCTATTTTCTTCAATCCTTCGAAAGATTGACCCAATGCAGATTGCATCTGGTTCATTAACTTTTGCATTTTTTGTTGTTGTACAATTTCTGCAGGCAAAGGAGATTTCACGCCTAAGCTATTTACTTTTATAACAAAAACACCGGTATTTCCTGCAATTGCCGGGGAAAGTTTATTCTGGTATTCCTTGTTAAAAGCAGCACCTGCTATTTTAGGTTCATTGCCTATTCCATTTATGATTTGCGCATTGAAAGTAAGCGTAGAGTCTTCACCAGTGTTCAATACCTGCAGATTATATGCTGAAGCTGCCGCCTGAAGGGAAGCAGGATTATTTAATTTCTTCTTTATCTGATCCGCTTTTTTCATATTGCGTACAATAGATTCAACCAAAGGCCTTGCCGTAGCAGCATCAGGTACGCCTGCTTTAATACTACGATCTACCACAGCAACTATATAATTATCTTTTACACTAAAGGGTTCTGATACAGCACCCTCTTTTGCTTCGAATGCCCACTTCACGATAGGTCTTGCATCCTGAATGCCACCCATCTGAAAATCATTTTCCTTTATTGGATTTGGAATATCTATTTTATTCAAACCATTTTTAGCTACATAGCTATTGAACGATTTCATATCTGTATTTCCAGATAATTTAATGGCTTCCGTATTGGCTTTATTTACGGTTTCATCACTTGGCGCTATATCCTTCGCCATGTAGGCAATTTTGTACGCCGGTTCAGGATTTATCTGGTTTAATATTTCTATATAATGATAACCAAACTGTGTTTTTATCACTTGTTTGGTTCCAACCGGATTATTCATTAAAAACTGGCCGAATTCTTTGGCAAAATTGTCGCTTTGCATTGTGCTCAGGTCAAATGTCATCACACCGTTCTGGGCTTTGGCTGCCTGGTCAGTGGAATATTTTTGTTCTAATTGGTCAAAGCTGGCACCACCTTTAATGGCTACATCTATGCTGTCTGCAATTCTTTTTGCAGTGCTGTCATTCATAGTAGGCTGTTGTGTTTGGGGATCCATGGTACCGATTAATATGTGCCGGCATTTAATACTGTCAGGCAATATTTTAGTGGAAACTTTTTTGGCCAATACAAAGTTCTTTCCGTCAATATAAGGACCAAATACACCACCATCACTCTCTGCAAGAATTGAATCTTTGTTAGGTACCTGAATTTTAGATCCGGGAGTATACCCATCAAAATATGGAATTGAAGAGGAGTTTTTACCAAGGAAAAACTTAGCATTTGTATCGGCAACAAATTCAGGTTTTAGTTGCTGAAGCGATGCCCTGATTCTTACACTGTCTTCTCCGTTTGCGGAACCATCGAATATCACATAGGAAACCATGCGTCCTGCTTCAAGTTCATATTGTTTTTTATGTTTGTTTACATAATCGGTAATGTCACCGTCTGTAATTTTTACGGCACTGTCACTTATTGAAGTATAAGGAACGGCTACATAAGAAATAGTTGCAAAATTATTCGCTTCATCTGCCTGTTGTTTATCCAGCCATTTTGGTTGATAAATACTTCCGGCAATCATTGAGGTGTATTTATTATACAAACTGCTCAATTGCATCGGATCAATTACCTGGGAAAGAATGGCATTTTTTTGTTCATCATTTTTATTTTTCTTCATCTGTGACCACCAAAGCTGGGCCTGTGCTACATCGTATTGACCAGTCTTAGGATCCGTAAAAGCTTGTTTTAGCTGGGGAGGTGCATCCTGGCTAAACATGATCGAACTCATTTCTTTCGGTGTAAATACGATTCCTAATTTATCAAATTCGGCAGTCACCACTTTTTCAGCTACCATTTGATCCCAAACTGATTGCATGATCTGGTTGCGTTGAGCGCCACCTGAATTAGGATATTGCTGCTCCATCTCTTCCGTCTTTTTATTGAAATCTTTATAATCTATTTTTTCACCGTTTACCGAACCAAGTGTAGTTTGATTACCGCCCAATAAACCACTCTTACCTGAGTCCATAAGCATAAACCCTATAAGTGCTATTGCCAAAGTAGCAATGGTAATAACGGCACCTTTCTCACGAATTGTCTGAATTATCGACATAATTAGTTAATCTCTTAAAATTTTTAAAATAAGGCGGCAAAAATAGGTTAAAATTTATTAAGTAGCAAGTAGTAAGAAGTTAGTAGAGAGAAGTGAGTTAATAAGTAGTAAGTCAAGGAGTGGTAAGTCAAAAAGTCGTTAGTCCAATAGTTCTTAGTCTTCGATTACAATTTGAAATTCAATTCCTAATTGCTACAACCTAATACCTACAACCTGATACCTAAAACCGACTTATTATTCTATTTTTGTTTTAACAGAATATACTTATGGATCAGATTCAGGATGATTTTGAATTATTGGAAAGTTTTAAAGACCCTGTAACCAAAGAGAAAGCATTTACAGGTATTGTAAAAAAATACCAGGAGAAATTATATTGGCATATCCGGAGAATGGTCGTAAATCATGCGGATGCAGATGATGTTTTACAAAATGTGTTTATCAAGGTTTGGAAAGGATTAGAAAATTTTCGGGAAGACAGCCAATTGTTTACCTGGCTTTATAGAATCGCGACCAATGAGTCACTGACCTTTTTAGCAAAACTTAAAAAAGTAAACTCTGTATCCTTGAGTGATGAGGAAAATGGCCTGAGTAATCAATTGAAAAGCGATTCGCATTTTGATGCCAACAAACTGGAATGGAAACTTCAGCTGGCCATTCAATCCTTACCCGAAAAGCAACAGCTGGTATTTAATCTCCGCTATTATGATGAAATGCCCTACCAGGAAATGAGTAAAGTGCTGGAAACAAGTGAAGGCGCTCTAAAGGCAAGTTATCATCATGCCGCAAAAAAAGTTGAAGATTATATACTTAACCATTAAACTTTACTCAACTATATCAGTCTGAAATAGCAAATGCCCAGTAAAAAAGAAATATTAAAAGAATTAGAAGAGATAAGTCCTTTACTTTGTACAATTGACAGAGGCCATCTTTTCAGTGTACCGTTCCAGTATTTTGAGCAGTTACCTGCCCACATATTGTCAACCATTCAAAGGCAGGAATCTGAAGAAGAAGGTCAATTCAAATTTTCGGACATTCCTGGAATTGTACAGGATATTCCCGGCGATTATTTTACCACATTAAGTGAGAAGATCTTTTCTAAAATTAAAGAAGAAGAAATTGAAGATGAACTAAGCGATTTTCCTTTGCTTGTTTCTTTGAAAGGGAAAAACTTATTTACCGTTCCGGAGGGTTATTTTGAAAATAGCGCCAAAGAGATCGCAGCGAAAGTTACTACCAATAAAACAGGTATTGTTGTTTCTATTAACAGCGGGAAAGTAATTTCAATGAAATCTACCTGGTGGAAAGCCTCAGCTGCAGCGATAATTGCAGGGGTAGTAGCGGTCAGTTCCTATTTTTTGGTGAACAATCCGTCTTCAGATGTTCAATCCACCTATCTGACTGCTCAAAATAATTATAAAACGCCTAACCAGGTAAACGAAGCAATTGCAACTTTATCGGATGATGAGATTGCTGCTTATTTGGAAGATAATGGTAGTATACTTGACAATGATCTGTTGATAAAGGATGTGAATACCCAGGAATTACCAGCTATCGAAGATTATTTATTAGATGACAATACATTAAATAATTATTTAAATAAAATAGGCGCTTCAGGCGTCTCAAAAATAAATTAACATGAAGAAATACATACTCTTATTATTTATGTTTTCCGGAACATTTTCCATTGCAAATGCACAAGGAAATGGCGAGGGAAGAAGTGAGAAGGTGCAAGCTTTGAAGATTGCATTTCTTACCCAAAAACTACAATTAACTTCAGCAGAAGCAGAGAAATTCTGGCCGGTTTACAACCAATATGAAAATGAGATACAGTCTGTGCGTAAGGAAAATAAATCAGGAGACATGTTGGATGGTGAACAGAAGCTGCTTGACACCCGTAAGAAATACAAAGATTCTTTTGAAAGAATCCTGGGACCACAAAAGTTGAATACTCTTTTTATTGCAGAAAAAGAATTTAGAACAATCCTAATTAAAAGGTTGAAGGAGAGGAGGGGTAATTAATTGACAATTGAGAATTGACAATTGATAATTTTTCTTAATTATGAGTTATGAATGATGAATGATGAATGGTATTTCCTTCTTATTTACAACTTCTTTACTATTTAACTTAGGTCTTTTGGACTTTTTCTAAAAACCCACTCACATACATTTCAAAACTCTTAACAGGGATGGAATGGCCCAGGTTTTCATCCAGAATGACCTCTTTTGGTCCTTTTATATATTTGGAAATATAATCCAGGTTGTCCTGGTATCTGACTAATTTATCCTTTTTTCCCAATACAAAGTGGGATAAGCTTTTTAGCTCTGTTGTAAAGAATTGTTCCCGGCCAGGTTCTAACAGGATTCTATAAGGCAATGCAGGATTGAATAACAGGCCAGGAATATCAAATTGTTCATTAAGTACATTGATTATATACCCGCCATAACTTGAACCCATGAAAATGGCAGATTGCAAATCTACCTCTTTGAAAGAATCAATTATTTGAGACAAGGTATTTGCTGAGCTGTAATTAAAAGTGGGCGCAATTACTTTTCCAAATTGCTGAAGCACTTCTCTTTTATCATTTGTCAGGTATCCATTATATCCATGAAAATAATAAATGGTCTCTATAGATCTGCGGGCTTCTTTTAATTTAGAAACTTCTGTTTCAGCAGATGGCGTAAGATTATTTTGTTCAATCATTTTTTATGTTTCCGGAAAAGGAATGCAAATTTAAAATTTTTCGGATAGGGTATTTAAAATAGTTTGTTATCTACATCTAAATTCAGGTATTTAAAATGCTAAAACCCATCTCGTACAGAAGTCAATTTACCCTCAAACACGACAATTTTCTTATGATTGGTCACCTATGTTAGATCGGTAAATGACAACCCTGTTCATAATAGAATAGAACGGAGAAACAGGAGAATTTGATTATACAATTAATTCATGTTTATCCATTTTTCTTTTCCCAAAAGAGCAAATAGGTTGCATTTAATTGAGGTAGTTTTGTGAAGAATGAAAATCATTTATGCCAAGTAAGCCAGGGAATAAAGAAATAATTTTTAAAAATCTTCATCATTCCGGCAAGATGCTGGTACTACCAAATGTGTGGGATCCATTGGGGGCTATATTATTGGAAAAGATTGGCTACAAAGCGGTTGCCACCGCGAGTGCCTCTATTGCATTGAGTAATGGTTTTGCTGATGGACAAAAGATTCCTTTGAAAGAGGTAATTATCATTTTAGCAAAAATTGTAAATAGTGTAAGCATCCCTGTGAGTGCAGACATTGAAGGGGGTTATGGCAACAATAACAATGATTTAAAAGAAAACATTAAACAGTTAATAGATACAGGAATAGCCGGAATTAATTTTGAGGATTCAAATCATTACGGTGAAGGCCTTATTTCTATCAGTGAACAATGTAAAAAAATTGAAATTATCAAAGAAACAGCTGCTCAACAGGGCATAATGCTTTTCATTAATGCAAGAGCTGATGTAAATCTTCGATCAAAATCATTACCTGCAACAGAAAAGGTAGAAGAAATAATAAAGCGCGGTAAAGCGTACAGGGATGCCGGTGCCGATGGGTTCTACCCGATGCTCTTAAAAGATCAATCAGGTATTGAGAAAGTGATCAATGAAGTGAAGATGCCGGTAAATATTCTTCTTGTACCGGGAATACCAAACCTGGATTTATTACAGAAGATGGGATTGGCAAGGCTAAGCCTGGGTCCCGGATTATTAAAGATTGCAATTAAAGCAATGAAAAATGTTTCCGAAAAATTATTACACCTGGAAGGCATGAGCGACATTACTGAGAATCCTGTTACCGGCGAATACCTGGATCAGTTAATTGCCAACAAAAACGGTCAATAAAATGACTGATATATAAATAACGGCTGATGATGAAAAGAATAAACATTAATGAAATACAACCCGGCGCTTATAAAGCCATGTTGGGGATGGAAAAATACATCAGGGAATCTGGTCTATCCATTACACTTTGCGAACTTATAAAAGTGAGAGCATCGCAGATCAATGGCTGCGCATATTGTTTGGATATGCATACCCGCGAAGCGTTGAAAAATGGTGAAAGCAATAATAGGTTATTTGCCGTTGCAGCCTGGAAGGAGTCACCCTTGTTTACAGAAAAAGAAAAAGCTGCTTTACAAATGACAGATGAGATTACCCTAATTTCCAAAGAAGGCGTAAGTGATGAAACTTATAACAAAGTGCTGGAATTGCACGGTGAAGAATCTTTGGCACAAATCATCATGCAAATAGTTATCATTAATTCCTGGAACAGGGTTGCAGTTTCTACACACATGGTATTTTGATAAAGGCAAATGATGGAATTTAATAGCAAAGCAAAGGAATAGGGAATTATTAATCCTTTTTTTATCCTTAGGCTTTAAAACTGGTTGAATAAGGCATATAAAATTTAAATAATTACTACGCAAAATCGAATCGTATAAAACTGGCTGACAAGGTATAAAAAGATAAATCACTCTTTTTTTAAGCATTTTTGAAGTAGTTTTGCGCGCAAATCAAAAGGTTGTTCATCTAACTAACTATAGGTATGAATATGGCACATCTCAAAACAAGAAGTATCCTTTTTTTATTCTTAATTTCCCCTTTATTTATTTTGGCGCAGCCTGAAGCAGCCCTTGCTAACCCTGATGGAACGGGACTTGGTGAATTACTTTTGGGCATTTCTATGATTGTAATTACACTAGTAGCAGCTATCTTTTTAGTGATCAAATCTTCTTCTCTGAAGAGCATGGTGAAAAATGACGACAAGGAAAGAATACCTGTTGATGCAGATAGCATTGTGAGGAACATGAATGAAGAAGAGGTAGAGACTTATTTAAAACATATTAAAATGAATGAACAAAAACACGGCGGAGGTAAGTTAAATACGCTGTTGGCAACAATCATGGTATTGATAGGTTCTTTGGTGAGTAGTGACCTGTTTGCACAGACAGCGACAAAGCCAAGAGGTTCTCTATTTGCAGAAGGAGGAATTATCATTACTCTTGTTTTGATCTTGACGCCTATTATCGTCGGCATCATTTTAATGATTATTAAAGTGAGTAATATGTCACGGAGATTCAAAGTAAATCGCCGTCATGCAGAGGCAGAAAAAATAAGTAGTTATTTGAAATCATTACCACCTGAGGAGTTAGAAACTGCGTTAGAAAAAAGAAAAAAGGTGCTGGAATTCGAAGTTGCCTCCGATCAATTATCAGGAAATCTTCCACCGTCAGACGACAGGGGCCTTTTAAAAAATATTGATGAGCATGCAAACCTTCGTTTTATTGAACAAAAGAGAAGAGCTATTGATCGTCCGCATGTAGATCCGCAATTATCAAAGCTGGTTATTTGGTTCCTTATTTCAGCCACTATATGGTTGATATTCGGAACTTCTGTAGGCGAATATGTAGGTATCAAATTCGTAGCACCCGATGCAGACTCTGTGAGCTGGCTCACGTTTGGAAGATTGAGACCCGTGCATACCAATGCAGTTTTTTGGGGTTGGTCTTCCATGGCATTGATTGGCCTGGGCTATTATGTGGTACCACGTGTAGGTAACAACCAGATACATAGTTTAAAATTAGGATGGTGGTCATTGTGGCTCATCAATGCTGCAGTTCTTTTTGGAAGTATTGCTTTAATGGCGGGTATTAATAATGGTGGTGGAGAATTCCGTGAATATATCTGGCCTATTCAATTGTTATTTGCCATTGCAATCATTCTTTCCCTGTATAACTATATAAAAACAATTGCCAAAAGACAAACAAAAGAAATTTATGTGTCAAACTGGTACATCATAGCGGCAATGATGTTTGTGATTGTAATTACGCTGGTCGCCTATCTGCCTTTCTGGCAAAATGGCCTGGGAGAAACCATCGCACAGGGTTACTATATGCACCAGGGCGTGGGAATGTGGTTTATGATGTTTACACTTGGCTTGGTTTATTATTTTCTGCCTCAGCAGTTAAATAAACCTATTTATTCTTATAGTTTGGGAATTCTGGCTTTCTGGTCACAGATCCTGTTTTATACAGTTATTGGTTCTCATCACTTCGTATTTAGTTCCATTCCGTGGTCATTGCAAACAGTCGCTATTGTAGGTAGTGTCGGTATGATCATTCCTGTAGTAGCCGGCAGTACAAACTTTATCATGACTTTCAGAGGCTCATGGCATAAGCTTTCCGGTAGTTACACACTTCCTTTCATGTTGATAGGAACTATATTTTATTTCACAGGATCTCTGCAAGGAACTGCAGAAGCATTTCGTACTACCAATTTATTCTGGCATTTTACTGATTTTACTGTAGCGCATTCCCATTTGACCATGTATGGGATTATTGCATTTTTTCTTTGGGGTTTTATTTATGCGATCATACCAAGGATCACCCGCCAGGAACCACCGCAAATCACGGTGGGTATACACTTCTGGATGGCATTCATAGGATTAATGTTTTATTCAATACCCCTGATGACCGGTGGCACTATGCGCGGCCTGATGTGGATGGATGGAAAACCATTTATAGATAGTGTAGTTGAAATGGCACCTTACTGGCTGTGGCGTGCAATTGGCGGCACATTGATGTGGGCTTCTCACCTGGTTTTAGCCTGGAACATGTACAAAATGATTCGGCCTTCACATACGATCAATATCAATGAAGAAGCCATCGGTATGCTAAGCAAAGACCAGGAAGCAGACATCGTGCATATTAAATAATACAATTACTAATAACAAAAGGTAAATTAAATAGATAATGGAATTTTTCAATAATCATAAAAAATTATTTCTGGCTACATTAGGATTGTTTCTTTTGCTTACGATCCTTGTGGCAATTATCCCTGCACTACATAACCAGGAAAATAATGCGCCTTTGCCTGGTGCGGAACAACTTACACCTGACCAGGTAAAAGGAAAAGCATTATATGTTGCTAATGGTTGTGTAGGTTGTCATACTCAGCAGGTAAGAAACCTGGATATGGATAAAGTATACGGAAACAGGCCAAGTATTGCTGCAGATTATGCCGTAAACAGGCGCACTGATCTTTGGAGAAATACAGCCACCTTGATGGGAACAGAAAGGACTGGCCCGGATCTGATAAATGTAGGTAACCGCCAGCCAAGTATAGATTGGCAGTTGTTACACTTATTCCAGCCAAGATCTGTGGTAAAGCAATCCATCATGCCATCTTACAAATGGATGTTTATTTATAAAGAGAAGCCTTTAAAGACAGATAAAATAGTGAATGTACCGGCCGAATATATGAATGGCAAAACAGGTAAATGGGTAGCAGGTCCGGAAGCCCTGCAGTTGGTTTCCTATTTACTTTCATTAAAACAAATAAAATTACCTGATGGCAGAATACCACCTGAATTTTTGTACAAAAAAGAAATAAAAGCGACTGCCGGTGGTGAAGCAGGCGCTCCTGCCGGAGAATTAGACGGAACCTCTTTATATACTGCTAATTGCCAGGCTTGTCACCAGGAAAATGGTGAAGGTCTTGCCGGCGCATTTCCACCTTTAAAAGGAAGTAAAATAGTATTGGATGAAAATCCTGAAATTTATGTAGACATTATCATGAATGGTTATAACGGAAGGGCAAATGAAGGTTTTGGTCCAATGCCAGCGATAGGTACAACCAATAATCTTTCGGCAGAGGAAATTACCGCCATCATGAATCATGAGAAAACGAGTTGGGGAAATGCAGCTAAAAAAGTAACTGTAGACGAGGTGAAAAAATTAATGGAAACGGTTAAACTAAAAGGAAAATAGTTTTTAATTTATAAATAGACAGGTTATGAAAAAGATATTGGTATTACTTCCCCTGCTAATGATTGGATTGATGACATGGGCTTGTCCGGCCTGTGAAAAACAGCAGCCCAAATTATTAAGAGGAATTACGCATGGCGCCGGACCAACAAGTAATTGGGACCTTGTTATCGTGATGGTCGCAGTAGTCATTGTAATAGCTACTTTATTTTTTACCATCAAATGGATTGTAAAACCCGGAGAGAAAGAGATGTCACATATTAAAAGAACTGTACTAAATTTTAACTAACAATGGAAGAAAGCAAAAGTTCTATCATAATTTTTATTGATGAGGAGCAGCAACCCATCGCTTCCTTTAAATCACCAATTAATTTCGAGTTAGATACACGCAAATTAGTAGATGGTGATCACAGGTTACGCATCGTGAGCAAAGATCCGCAGGGAAAAGAAGGCATACGCATTGTGCCATTTACGGTTCGTAACGGACCTGATATATCCATTGAAGGCTTGCACGAAAACCAGGTAGTGGATGGCGTAGTTCCTGTTATGATCAATGCCTATGGTAAAGGTGATTCTAAAGTATTCCTGATCGAAGGAAGTGAAGTGCCACGTAGTATCCCGGGTTGGGTTTGGATTGGCCACATCGTATTTGGTGGTTGGGCTATTTATTATTTAATCACACAATTATTCAGTCACTAATGGCAGAGAAGCACGATATTTTAGACGTAGAGGATGTAAATAACCTGGTACATACTTTCTATGGAAAAGTCAGGGAAGATAATTTGATCGGCCCCATCTTTAATGAAAAATTAGAAGGCCGCTGGCCCGAGCACCTTGCTAAACTGACCACCTTCTGGCAAACGATTTTAATAGGAGAGCATACTTATTTTGGCACTCCTTTTCCACCACACTCACAGCTCCCGATCGATAGCCATCATTTTGAAAGATGGATACAATTGTTTGGTGAAACGGTAGATCATTTATTTGTAGGCGAAACTGCCGATGAAGCCAAATGGCGCGCAGGAAAGATGTCAGAAATGTTTCAGTATAAATTGAAATTGAGCAGAGAGAATGCGGGGAAGAGTCTGATATAAAGTAATGCATCATCAACTTCTAATCTTTGTTCATTCCCAATTCAATGGAAGAGTATTCCATCCTCAACATTTAAATTTTGCTCATTTTAAATTTTTACCAATCATATAGAACCTATGGCTATTAAAACCTGGCTCCCTCTCCTATGGAGAACTTATCCCGTTTTTTCGGGAGGGTTGAGGTGAACTTTTTTTGGCGTTTCCCTTTGGGTCGGCCTTTCCACTTCAATCTTTTTTTAAGCAGAACTTTTAGATCATGCTATTTGTCGAAAGACAAATGATAGAATAATGCGTTTAGAGAAAAAGGATTTTTGTTGCAAAACCTAACGCCATGGATATTTAATGATTAAAATATGGGGTAGCATTAAGAAATTATAAATAACCAAAATCATTATCTTAGCATAGTAATCCTGCTAAAAAACCAAAAAGAAAATTAGATCAGCTTTTTTGATTTGGGAATAATTGCAGGAAATTAAAATCCAAAATTTACATAATAATGAAAAAATATTATCAGGACATCGTTGATGAAGTTTTTGGATGTACTTACAGGCACAGAACTTTAAGAACTTTATTTGACCCGGATTCTTCAGAATGGCAGGAAACAGCCATTGATGAGAAAGTTCAAATCTTAAGTAAATTAATAGGGTCAAATAAAATAACAATTCATGAAATTTTGAGAGGATACGTACATTTTTATAAGTATGAACTCGCAGGTAAAAAACATGTATTGGATTCCTTACAAGATGGTCTTGGTATGCTATTGGCTGAATCTATTTTACCGTCTGAAAAGGAGAAGAGTCTAATCAAATAATAGAAGATAGCTAATCGATTACATTTTCAATCAAAATGAAAACCTTAAGAAAACGCATGTCGGTGGCCTTTTATGTCAATCCCAGGGTCGTCTCCTTCAACAACCAGAATCAGAAAATTTAAATTGGTGTTTGTTATAAATAATTTCATTCTCAACATGTAAATTTTGTTCATTTTAAATTATTTTCTTTTAAATTATTTTTTAGAAGGTCGGTACCACGGTTATCAATAAAACATCCACCATTCTAAAAAAATAACAGCATAAACTTCTCAAAAACCTCCTTAAGGATGACAGTAGTCTGAAGCAAAGCGAACCGACCGCTTCCACCACATTTTCACGACCCGGAGCCACGCAAATTAAAATGTCTTTTCCTAAAACACGAACCAGGGAAGCGGCTATAATTTCTTCTATCGCCGTTGACTTTAGTCAACGGAAATGATGCTTGGGTTTTCGGCTTTAGCCGAAATTAAATCCTGGCTCATCCGGGTTTTATTATTCACTCTTAATAACTTTTAAATACACTAGAAAATGAGCCTAAAGCAGTCCAAGAAAGAAATTATCTTCCGGCAGCAAAAGCAGACGGCAATAGACAGAAAAGCAAATTTGTAAAAAAAAGATTCAATAAATTGTATTGTCTAATTCATATTCTTTATGAAGAAAATTTATATGCTTGCTATTTGTATCACTCCATTCCTCAACTACCATTACAAGCCATTTACCTATGTGAGAACAAAAGTAAAGATTGATAAAATTCTAATACTCCCACCTGTTTCCAATATTTCAGTTATCAATAAGGGAAGTAGATTTCAAACTGATTCCGCACTTTCTAAAATGGCTTTTGAGCAGACAACTTATCTACTACAAAAAAATTTTCATGATTCTATTAAAACAAGCTATTTTTTGCCTGATAGTGCAGTTCAGTCAGCTCTTGCCAGGTTTTTAATGAAATTTAATAGCGAGATTAATATTGAGTTACAGGCAAACTTATTTCGAATTCCGGATTCAATAGTTAATTTACTCAGACCTTCCAATGTAAATTTTGTTTTTTGTACCATTAATTTTGGTTTTATCAGAACAAGAAAAAACATGGTTAATACCCAACAGGCATCTGAAATTGCTGACTTTTTAGTTGGATTTAACTATAGACCATTGGAATCATCAGCCTTAATGAGTTGCGCAATATTAAATTTGAAGGAAAGAAACATTCTTTTCTTCGAAAGAAATATTTTGGAAAATAGAAACCCTGCTGACGTTAAGATTATTGATCTTCAAATGAATATGGCAATTACTCATTATTTTAATGCAAATTTTCGCCCAAAATAAATCATACCATTTGAACACATTCAGAAAACATTGGTACGACATCGGCGGGTTCCTATCCATATTAGTATTATTCTTTGTCTTTTTGAAATTCAAATCCTTTAGCGGCTATCAACTTTTAATGTGGTTAAGTTTGGTCACACTTTTTTTTCACCAGTTAGAAGAATATAGAATTGCTGGTACATTTCCGGGAATGATTAATACAGTGATGTTCAAAAGTGAGTCACCTGACCGGTATCCTTTGAACCCCAATACAGCTTTTCTTATCAATGTTTTCCTGGGTTGGGGAATTTATTTTCTGGCTGCATTATTTGCTGAAAAAGCAATGTGGCTGGGAATCGCCGCCACTATGATTTCCTTGGGGAACGTGATTGCACATACTTTTATTTTCAATATCAAAGGGAAAACTATTTATAATGCTGGCCTCATAACCTGTTGGTTATTTTTTGTTCCGTGTATTTATTTTTTTATTTCGATTGTCATTAAAGATAATCTTGTTTCAGCCAAAGATTTATTGATAGGAATACCGGTGGGTATCGTTTTGAACTATGTGGGTGTTTTGAAAATGATCGAATGGCTGGCGGACGAAAAGACGAATTATTTTTTTGAACAAAGAAATTTATTGCCTAAAGACAGAAAGGTAAATTAAGCAAAATTTCGTTTTGTATTGATTGTAGAAATTGTAATAATCCGAGAAAAAAAATGAACTGAAATTCCGGTTGGTGAAGACACCAACCAGTAAGAAAATTTTAAAAATATTCCCTACGTGCAAAAACATATCATTAAAAATAAATAACATTACTATTTTTACATGGGCCCAAGAAACTGCCCAGCAAAATGAAAATAAAAATAAAAATTTTTTCCATAATAATTGTTTCCTTTTTATGCCAGGGGGGATTTGCCCAGGCCTTTGATTCAGCAAGGCTAAATAATTATTTGAATACCATTAGCCAGAACAACAAGTGGATGGGCAGTGTAGCTATTTCCCAAAACGGACAATTAATTTACACCAAATCTGTAGGCTTTGCTGACATAGAAAATAAGATAGCAGCCAGTAAAAATTCTACTTATAGAATTGGCTCCATCTCTAAAACTTTCACCACAGTTTTAGTAATGAAAGCAGTCGAAGAAAAAAAACTGGACTTAAACCAAACCATTGAAAAATACTTTCCGGTCATTAAAAATGCAGGTAAAATAACTATAGAAGATTTACTATATCACAGAAGCGGAATACATAATTTCACAGACGACAAAGATTATCTCACCTACCATATGCAACCCAAAACAGAAAAAGAAATGGTGGAGATAATTGCCAAAGGAGGAAGTGATTTTGAACCCGGCTCCAAAGCTGCTTATAGTAATTCAAACTTTGTGCTATTGACATTTATTCTTGAAAAAGCATTCAAACAATCTTACGCAACGTTGCTTACAAAATATATCACCAAACCTATCGGATTAACAAACACCTATTTTGGTGGAAAATTGAATGTGAAAAATAACGAAACTAAATCGTATAGCTATTTGCAGGATTGGAAAGTAGAACCTGCTACCGATATGTCAATCCCCCAGGGTGCCGGCGCAATTGTGTCAACTCCCATAGATTTGGTGAAATTTAGTGATGCACTTTTCAGTGGTAAATTGTTGAAAAAAGAAAGCCTGGAACACATGAAAACCATTAGGGACAATTTTGGAATGGGGCTTTTTAAAATACCATTTTATGATAAACCCGGTTATGGACACAATGGAGGAATTGATGGATTTACTTCTGTTTTTGGTCATTTAGATGACGGAAATGTTTCTTTTGCGTTAATTTCCAATGGTTCAAATTTCAACAACAATGATATCGCCATAGCTATTTTAAGTGCTGTCTATCATAAGCCTTATGAGATCCCGGTTTTCAAAACATACGAATTGACTTCTGAAATGTTGGATCAATATGCAGGAACGTATTCATCTACACAAATACCTCTAAAAATAACCATTTTCAATGAGGATAAAAAGTTGATGGCACAAGCTACAGGACAATCGGCTTTTCCACTTGAATCAACTGAAAAGGACAAGTTTGCTTTCGATGCTGCAGGGATAAATTTGGAATTTAACCCTGCTGAAAAAACAATGATCTTAAAGCAAGGTGGTAAAATATATAATTTCACTAAAGAATAAAAAACGGAAGATTATTTTTCAAAAACAACGGCATCATCTTTAAAAAGATAAAAAGATTTTGCCCTGATAAAAAATTACAAATTCTTTTTCCTGAAATATTTTGCACCAAAATAATCAGGCCTTTTTACTTTTAATTAAACAATTCTATGGTCATCAAAAAATGTTGCCTCCTTTTAAATTTCTTACTTTTTTTTTCAATTACCAGCCATGCTCAAATTGAGGTCGCACATGTTTCCTCAAAGGGCTATAGTGCTATTGGTTATGGCGCATTCCTGAATTTCAGCCTGGCTGTCTCAGAAGGAAGTTATGCGACTCTGGAAGGTGGCGTACAATATTTTAAAGACAAGAATAAAGGTGAATTTACTTCTATACCCTTTTTAGCAGGATTTCGATATACGCTCAATCAAAGTGGCGAAGGGTTTTATGTTGAACCCACTGCGGGATACGCTTTTAGTATGTCAGATTATGATGAGGGAAATGGCATTGCAGCCGGATTGGGAATGGGATATCTCTTTGACATTACTAATATCCCTTTTAATGTCGGCATCCGATACTTACATTCTTTCGATAACAGCAATGCAAATGTTATCTCCTTGCGAATTTCCCACTCTTTGACTTTTGGAAGAAGAAACCGCGACTAATCGGTTGAACTTCATTTATATTTTCTGCTGAAAGCGAAGTCCTAAAAGGCTCACATCAATTCAATTTATTTATTTCAACAAATGAAGACACAATGAAAGTTGAAAAATTAAATATAAAAGAGCTTCTTACGGAAAGATTAATTTTAATGCCATTTACCCTACAAATATGCAGGAACCTGTTGGATAATGATTTTAGTGATTTAGACAAAATGGGATTGGTTAAAGGCAAAAACTGGCCTGATGATGATGTGATTGAAACGTTACCAAAAATAATGAATAACCTATCCCGACTTGAAGCACCAACCGGCTTTGAATCCTGGATGATCATAAAAAAAGAATCCCTGGAAGTGATTGGTGACGCAGGCTTTAAAGGTTTCAACTTTCAAAAGGAAAATGCAGACATTGGGTATGGCATCATAAAAGAAGAAAGGAGAAAAGGGTATGCAGAAGAAGCCTTAAGAGCACTCTTAAATTGGGCATTCTCCAACAAAATTGTAAAAGAAATAACCGCAAACTGCTCTTTAGATAATACTGGTTCTGCCCGGTTACTAGAAAAATTACATTTTATGGAAATATTTAAGGATGATGAAATGGTTTATTGGTCACTTCAAAATAAATTATTCCGATAAAATAAAGGAATAACCTAAGTAGGCAGCAACAATTTTACATCTTAAAACCTGCCATTCATTTTTTTTTAAAAACAGGTTCATCAACTTGTGAAAGGCATGCCCATAAAAAAGCCATAATTACAATACGCAACAATTAAAATATTTTCATCTTCAACTCAATTGTTTGCTCGTAATAAATTGTTATTATACGGGATAAAAACCATTTCCAAAATAAAAATAAGCAGACCTGTGATTTTTTTATAGTTCTACACACTAATATATCAGAACATAATTTTTTATCAGTGGAAAAAACAAAAGAATTTCTTACGGCATTAAATCTTCATAAAGGTCTTGTTTTTAAAGTGGCATCCATTTATACAAATACAATTGAGGATAGAAACGATTTAGCCCAGGAAATC
>JBDTEF010000359.1:0-8855 GCA_039922615.1 Ginsengibacter sp. | reverse complement strand
ATCGGGTCACCCACAACCACGCCATTTTTTCCTCTGAAGTCCATAGCATCTAAAAACATTCCTTTAGTCGTATTCTGGTAGACAGTTTTCCATTCCTTGCCGCCATTTTCTGTTCTTAAAATATAGGCAGGTTCAGCAACAGCCATAATTACAGCAGTATTGGCATCGAACGCCTCAATATCCCTGAAATCATTTTGCTCAAACCCTTTAACTTTTATTATTTCAAATGTTTTACCTCCATCAATGCTTCTTTCAACCGTTCCATTATTTCCACTAATCCAAATTACTTTGTCATTCACAACGCTTAATCCCCGATAAGAATTATTGGTAGCGTTTGAAACAATTTCTATTTTTTGGGAGTATGTATTTGAAAATAAAACTAAAAAAGACATGAAAAACATGCCTCTTAATATTGATTGAAATCCAGGAAGGTAATTTGAAAATTTCACGATAATTATTTTATCTGAAATTAATTCAAAAGATTTAAATTAAATCACTTTATCTGTTTATAAGACCTAACACTCTGCCAAATAGATTTTTTTTCTGAGGTTTCATATAGTCAGCCAGGTTTGAGTGCTTGTCTCTTTTAGCTACGAAATTAGTAACACCATATTGAAGCATGGCTCCCAAAGCCTTTTTAACTATGCCAGCAGATTGTCCAACGACCATTTTGCGGGAAAAATAGCCTGCGCCCAACCCAATCGCTACTTTTAAAAGGTTGTGTTTCAATTGAGTTGATTCCTGAACTTCAGCAATAGTATGTTTTAAAATATTTTTTGGCTTCAGATTTTCAAGTAGAATATGCATATGATCTTTCAATCCATCTTCCTGGATTGCACGTTGAATTTCTAACCTTTTTATAGCAGTACTTAAGTCCGAAGTATTCGCAATCAATTGAAGTTTTTCTTTCGCAGTTTCTCCGCTATTATTCATACTGTTTATTTTAGTCAATCAGACTTTTAATTAATGAATTACTGATTGGTGTTTTAAGGATTTTGCCCTTTACTGAATAAAGAACAAGTCCGATGATGATAAATAAGGCAGCCATTATAAGAAAACCAAAATACGCCTGGCCAATCCATGATCCTATCAATAAAGCAAGGCCAATAAATAGAAAAATTAATACCAGGAACAATAGAGAAACTAAGAGAATTGTTGTAATCAAATTTGATAAAAATCCTGATACTTTATTTACTGTTTTCAGTTTAAAAAGATCGATCCTCGTCTCTGCATAATCCTTAACTTTCTCAAATAATTCTTCTACGTTTGTTGGTTGATTTTCCATTTTTTAAGCTTGCTTTAATATCATCATCGAACTTGTTTATAAAAGAATCTTAAGAATTCATAGGTCTTGGATTTCTAACGTCATTTTTCATTTCGTTAGCCTTATCCTTAGCCTGGTTGATCATATCATTTCCAGCATCTTTTCCTTCCTGTACAAGACTGCTTAATTTTTCCTTAGCTGAATCATATTTGTCAGAAATAGTACCAGCTACATCTTTGTAAGTTCCTTTTACACTATCTGCAAGGTCAGAATAGGTGCCTTTTACACTATCTGCAAGATCAGAACCTTTTTCGGCTATTCTTCTCCTTGTTTCTGTTCCTTTTTCAGGAGCAAATAAAATTCCCAATACAGCGCCTGCTGCGGCACCTGCTAATACACTTGCTAAAACTTTTCCTGAGCTCATAATTTAAATTTTAATTGTTTGAATAATTGTTTAGCTATGTAATACAAAATATTTTGCCAATAACTGTAAAGGCTGGATCAATTTGATAAAACCTATATCTACAGAGCATTACATGCCATTCATTAATTAATAAGTATAAAAAGATTTTTGTGTAATGAGTAAATTATTTCCCATAATGCGGAAGCAGTTTTATCCATAAGAATTATTATCTAAATATTTCCATTCACTCGTAATGCCCATAATTTGAAGTTTTTTTTAATTAACCACAATTGGCATAATATTTTAGATGAGTTATTTAAAAAATAGTATGAATAAAGATGTTATTTCCGAAAATGTTGGGAATACCACTAATCCCAAAACAGGGCAAAAGAATAAAAATAGATTTAGTACCTTTTTTAATTCGTTTTCTACAAAAGTTACAAAAATTACAGGCGGAGTTTATGCTTTCGTTTTTGCATTGATCGTTGTAATCATATGGGCTGCGACAGGTCCTCTTTTTCATTATTCAGATACATGGCAATTGGTTATTAATACCAGTACTACCATTGTTACTTTTTTGATGGTTTTTATTATTCAACATTCTCAGAATAAGGATACAATTGCCTTACAGCTAAAACTTAACGAATTAATAGCAGTCAGTAAAGCAAGCAACAAACTGATTAGTGTAGAAAATTTATCTGATGAAGAATTGCAAAAAATAAATGATTATTACTCTAAAGTTTCAATAAATGCTTTACAGGGGAAAATGAATAATTCTATTTGCCTGGATGATGCAGAGATTAACCTGGATGGCTCAGATATAAATATTGAATCTCAAAATGTAGATATTCATATATCACAAGAAAATTTAAATCAACTAAAAACAAAATAAAAATGAAAAATTGTAATTTAACGACTGCTTTTACCTTATTGATTCTATTAAGTATTTCACTTTCCAGTTGTGCGGCAATTGGCAGTATTTTTAAGACCGGAATGTGGTTTGGCGTAATAGGTGTAATAGTGGTTGTGGCAATAATCCTTTGGCTCGTAGGCAAGGCAAAAAAATAATATGATTTCTGTTTGAAATTATTAATCTATATTTTCAAACAAATCGTGTAGATAATGGGAAATAAATTGTTTGATAAAAGAGCTAACAAAACGAGGATTGGATTTCTGGCTGCATTCATCCTTTTGTTGGTTTCTTTTATTCTTACATATATCTCCACTCAGAAAGTAATTGAGCAGGCGAGCTGGATTGATCACAATAATAAAATAACACACCAGCTTGATATTGGTTTAAAATCAATATTAAAAGGCGAATCCTCTTTTCGCCAATATATTATTGGTCGTGATGCAATGGCATTAATTGATTATGAAGAAAGTGTAAAAAGTACAGATTCTGCCTTTCATCATTTAAAATCACTTTCATTAGATAGACTACAAAAACGAAATGTAGATTCCTTCCAGGCATTGTGCGAGATAAAGTATGTGTCCATTCAAAAAATAATTTCACTTTATTCGATCGATTCTACCATAACTAAGGAAATAATCCAAAAAAGTAATTCCGAAAGATTAGCGACTACAAGGATTGAATCATTGATTTCTAAAATACAATCAAGTGAAGAAAATACCTGGAATAAAAAGGCGGATGAAGTTACAAATTATGTAGACGCCATAAAAATCCTGGACATTGTTTCACTCGTATTAGCGGTTATGCTTACACTTTATTCTTTGATGATGTATAATAAAGAAAACAAAGAAAAAAAGGAAAAGGAGCAGATGGCTAAAAATCTAAGGGAGCAATTGGAAAAAAGAGTGGCCCAACTGGCAGAATTAAACAAAGAACTGATAGATCTAAGAAGTTTGGAAAAATATGCTGTAACCGGCAGGATTGCCCGTACCATTGCCCACGAAGTAAGAAACCCGCTTACCAATATAAATCTTTCAGTGGAGCAGCTAAAATCTGAGATGCCGGTAACAGAAAATACAGTGATGTTGTTTAATATGGTGAACAGGAACTCCGAAAGGATTAATAACCTGGTAAGTGACTTATTGAATTCTACCCGCATCAACGATTTAAAGATTTTAAAAATAGACATCAATAAAATGGTAGATGAAAGCCTTGAGCTTGCCAGTGACCGTATAGATCTCCTGCACATAAAGATTACTAAAGATTATGATAATGATATTTGTGGCATTCTCGGTGATACTGATAAAATCAAAATTGCATTATTGAATATTTTGGTAAATGCGATAGAGGCTATTGATGGTCAAAAGAATGGAGAATTAAAAATAAAAACGCATAATGAAAATGGCCGATGTGTGATCACGATCAATGATAATGGGAAGGGCATGGATAAATCTCAATTAGACAGGTTATTTGAACCCTATTTTTCTACCAAAGAAAAGGGAAATGGTTTAGGCCTTGCCAATACACAAAATATTATTCTTGGCCACAATGGAACCATTCGGGCAGAAAGTCAGGTCAACATAGGGACCACTTTCATCATTTCTTTCCAGTCCAATTAAACGTAGGTATATTTTACTGTTTTTTTTCGGTAAACACGATTATCACCTAAATATCTAAATGGACCGATATAAAAATTTATTGCTTATCAATTCTTTGCGGAGTGTCTTTGCCACTAATGATTGTTTGGCTGCTTAATGCAATAGCTTTTATTATTTCTGCCATATTTTTCATATCCAATGTAGCTATTTCATCGCTTTGTTTATGGTAATTCGGTTCTGTATCCATCTTGGATGTGCTTATTGTATGTGCCGGAACGCCTAAAGCAGCGAGCGTTGCATTATCGGACCGATAAAATAAATTTTGCTTTATATATGGATCAGGCTCAAATTTAAATTTGCTTCCCTGGAGGTTTTTTTGCAAAATGTTTCCGAAATCAGATCTCTCAAAACCGGTAATATATGCACTGTTTTCGCCCCAGTTACTTTCAGTTCCAATCATTTCAATATTAAACATGGCCACAGTTTTATCGGGATCAATTTGTTTGGAAAAATACTGAGATCCAAATCCACCAATCTCTTCAGCCGTAAACGTGACAAATACCAGCGTACGGTTATTATTATTTAATTTTTTAAAATAATTGGCAAGTATAATTACAGCTGCTGTTCCCGATGCATCGTCATTTGCTCCGTTGTATATGGAATCGCCCTTTGCATCAGCTTTACCAATTCCAAGGTGATCATAATGTGCAGAGAAAACTACGTACTCGTTTTTCAAGGACTTCCCCGGCAAAATGCCAATAATATTCGACAATGCTTTCTCCTCAATTTCATTCTCTATCTTAAACTGGAATGTATTTGGCACTTCATCGGAAAGCACAAATACTACAGGAGACCTGGTCTCAAAACTTTCCCTGTTTAATCTTTTCAACCGGTTGAAATCTTTTTGGAATCTTGAATTTACCAAAACAAGCATTTTTTTGTTGGCTCTTACCATCTTAAATGCTTCATTAATGAAATTAGCAGGGCTATCTAATACTACTACTTCAAAACCAGCGTTATTATCGATGATCAATTCTTTTTCAGTAGCTATGGCAATAATATTTTCAGAAGATATTTCTTTATCATTAATCTTTCCTTCTGCAGCAATTTGTGTTGCTTTCTTCATTGAAAAGGATTGCTTATAACTTTCTAATCCATCCCAGTAGTTAAGATTTGACTTTTTAAATTCCGCTGCAATAAAATCTCCTGCCTTATCGATTGATGGTGTAAAAGTTTTTCTACCCTTCATGTCGTCAGATGCGAGCTCTGATTCGATCCTCGTAACTTCTGCAACGTTAATAATTTTATCAATGTTTTGACCAAAAGAAAGAAGATAACTACCTGACAAAACAATGCTGATCAAAATCCGTATTTTCATACTCTTCATGATATTCAATAATTTCTTTAAATGGGGATGGTTATTTTTATTATTTGCTTCCTGTAAATATTCAATAAAATATAGATGGATTTAATTTTATAAACTCATTGTTTCCTTAAACTTTACAGCTTGTCTCCTGCTTACTTCAATCTTTTCTCCGCCAATAAGGTCTATCAATAATCCACCATTGAAATATGGTTCAATTTTGTCTATCAGTCTTAAGTTAATTATATGTTTTCTATTTGCCCTGAAAAAAACTTTTTCATCTAATTTTTCTTCAAGCGCATTTAAAGATTTTAAAATAAGTGGTTTATGGGAACCGAAAAAGACTTTGGCATAATTTCCTACACTTTCAAATAATCTTACTTCTGATAGTTTTACAAACCAACAGCGCTCACCATCTTTTACAAAAACCTGGTCATTTTCTCCCAACAATCCTCGCCTGTTATAAGATAGTAATTCCTCCTCTTCCTTCAATCTTACCTTTGAGAGTGCTTCTGCCAATCGTTTTGGTTCTACCGGTTTCATGAGATAATCCATTGCATTTACTTCAAACGCTTTTAAAGCAAACTCATCATAAGCCGTCACAAAAATTACGCTTGGCGCTTTGTCTAATTCTGTCAGCATTTCAAAACCTGTTTTTCCCGGCATCTGAATATCAAGAAATATCAGGTCCGGGTTTAAGGTTTCAATTTTTTGAATCCCTTCATTTGCATTGGCTGCCTCTCCAATAACTTCCACATCCGGGAATTCCATTAGCAATCTCTTTAATTCGCTCCTGGCAAGGCGCTCATCATCTATAATTACTACTTTAGGCATATTCTTAATTGTTTTTAGATTAGGTTCAATAATATTTTAAAATTGTATTGGCTTATTCCCTCACCGGCATTTCAATTTTAGCTTCTACTAAAAGTTTTTCAATCTGTTTTACCTGCAAATTTGCACCGTTTCCAAATAAAATCTTTAAACGATCTCTTGTACTTTTAAAGCCAAATCCTTCTGTGGTATTTGTTCCAAGCGTGCCGGTATTTTGTACTATGAGTATAAATTTTTGATCGGTAATTTTCGAAATTATTCTAACCATACCACCATCCATTTGTTTGCCTATCCCATGCTTTATCGCATTCTCTGCCAGTGTTTGTAACATCATCGGAGGTACATGCTGATGTAGGGTTTTTGGGTCTATGTCCATTTGAATTCTTAACCTTTCTTCAAACCTCATTTGTTCTAATGCAAGATAATCTTTCACAATAAGCAATTCCGCTTCAAGTGGCATTGTTTCCATTTTCCCTACTTTCAGACTACTTCTTAAAATATTAGATAATTGAGTAATCGCCGAGCGGGCACGTGCAGGATTCTCATCTACCAAAGCCCGGATACTGTTGAGAGAATTAAAAATAAAGTGTGGGTTGATATGAGATTTGATCGTTTTGAGTTCCATTTCCTTGACAATCTTCTCAAGATTTAATTTGTCCAGTTCATCTTTTCTATTACGCTCTAAATAATGCCAAACCATATAAATGAGTAACCATAAAGCAATTAAAATAAAATTGAAGATCATATCCCACCAAAATCTCCCTTTGCGTTGGTCTTCATATTGCCAGACACCTTTTTCATTTCTATACCAGCCGGTAGCTTTCTTTATTCTTTGAACTATTGAATAGTTGATAGAATCTTTTGAATTATTTGCTTTGGCCAGGTAATAACTGGTATTGCTTACTCCTTTTTCCTTTTCCTTTTGAACCGCATCATGAAAATCCTCATTTTTCTCATATTGAATTAAAGAATTTCCGGTACTTTTTGCAGTAATGCGGGCTCCGTAATAACTTACCATCCCTGTAATAAAAACGCCTGCCACAAATAAACCGATTACTTTATTAATGGAAAACTGGATCCAATTGGCCTTTTTTAACCCGAATCTTAATAAATGAGTGGCAAGAATATACCAAACAAACTGGATGAAAAGGCCCATCAAAAACAACCTTCGCTTCTCAGTATCATTAAAATAATAGTCCTGTGCAAACAGGTATACAAAGAAGAGATTTATGATGGTCCAGCTGCCCCAACCTAATACCTGGCATATCCAGTATCGTATTGTATTTTTTTGCATTAAAACAAATATAAAGTTTTTAATAAAGATGAAATGTTGTAAATGATTAATGGTGAAATGATTCATTAGGTGGTGAAAACGAATCTAAGTTTAGTATGAATTTTAAAAAAAGAAGGGATAAAAGGTATGCGATATCATTTCAATGAACTAAAGGAGATTTTGTATTTTTACAAAAGCTGAATAAAAAAAATGGTAAACCAGAATTTGAATAAAGAAAAAGAGGTTTTGTCTCCGGCAGATAAGGAGTTTGAAAATAATATAAGGCCTGCTGCAATTGAAGAATTCAGCGGGCAGCCCCAGATTATAGAAAATCTGCGCATATTTATCAAAGCGGCAAAGTTGCGCGGGGAAGCCCTCGATCATGTACTTTTTCATGGTCCTCCGGGTTTGGGGAAAACTACCCTAAGTAGAATCGTAGCCAACGAACTACAGGTAAATATAAAAGAGACGAGTGGGCCTGTGATAGAAAAACCCGGGGATCTTGCGGGACTATTAACCAATCTGGAACCGAATGATGTGCTTTTCATAGATGAAATACACCGCCTAAGCAATGTGGTGGAGGAGTATTTATATGCGGCTATGGAGGATTACCGCATTGATATTATGATCGATACCGGTCCTAATGCCCGCAGTGTTCAAATTAATTTAAATCCATTTACATTAATAGGTGCTACTACGCGAAGTGGTCTCCTTACTTCTCCTTTACTCTCGAGGTTTGGCATAAAATCACGGCTGGAATATTATGATGCTGTTACGCTGCAAAAAATTATTCTAAGGTCCTGCTCAATATTAAATACTAAAATCACCTCCGATGCTGCTGCTGAAATCGCAGGTCGTAGTCGTGGTACGCCCAGGATTGCAAATGGACTATTAAGGCGTGTGAGAGATTTTGCCCAGGTATTATCAAATGGAACGATAGATCTGAAAATTACGCATCATGCTTTAAAAGCATTAAATGTAGATGAATATGGTTTGGATGAAATGGATAACAGAATACTAACCACCATAATTGAAAAATTCAAGGGCGGCCCGGTAGGAATCACAACTATCGCTACAGCTGTAGGTGAAGAAACGGGTACTTTAGAGGAAGTGTATGAACCATTTTTAATCCAGGAAGGATTTATCATGCGCACACCAAGAGGAAGAGAGGTTACTGAAAAAGCATATAAACATTTAGGGAAAGTACCTCATA
>JBDTEF010000358.1:0-10123 GCA_039922615.1 Ginsengibacter sp. | reverse complement strand
GGCATGGCAGAAAAAGTTTGGGCACTTCACTTGCTCGCTAATAATAAGGATAAAGAAACTAATTAGGCTGTCGATAAACCAATTTTCTCAAAATAGTCTTTGCCTATATAAATGTTGTTGTAAATCTTAACTAGTTTTACTTAGTCTCATTATACTTCTTTACCACCTCATCAAGCATATCCCTGAATTTGTCAACATTTGAATCATAGCCATATCCCTCGGGCATCAGTCGTTTTTCATTTGCATCTAAAAAGAAATAATAAGGCTGCGTATTGGCATTAAAAACAGTCACCTGGAGATCAGCATTTTTATCACCCATGTCAGTGATCTTTTTATTCAATAATTTAGAAAAATATTGTTCCGACGGTTGTAAATCCACGTCTTTATGTACATCAACATATAACGAGGCGATTACAAAATTTTCTTTCAGCCGCTTCATTACTTCAGGGTTGCTCCAAACAGAACCCTCCATAGCACGGCAATTGACACAATTAATTCCTGTGAAGTCAAGCATTAAAGGCTTCTTCAATTTCCTTGCGATAGCCAAAGCTTCATCATAGTCAAAATAAGTGGTCATACCATATTTTAAAACTACTTCCGGCTCAAATATCTTCATTCTCTCATAATATTTTACAGGGTGTGGCAATTCATTGTCAGAAGGAATACCATTCATTGTAACCGTATTATTTCCTGATGGCGAACCTGTAAAATCCTGTGTACCCATTGGCGGCAAAAAAGCACTTATACCTTTCAATGGTGCGCCCCACATGCCAGGAATCATATATACGGCAAATGAGAAGGAAGCTATTGCAAAAAATAAACGGGGAATACTTATATAAGGAATATCAAAATCATTTTTTGGCAATTCATCATCATGATGAAACTTCAGTTTGCCCAAAAGATAAACACCCAATAAAATAAAAATAACTACCCATAAAGCAAGGAAAATTTCCCTGTCCAACAGTCTCCAACCTTTTACCAGGTCTGCATTTGATAAGAACTTTAATGCCAGCGCTAACTCCAAAAATCCAAGGGTTACTTTCACAGCATTTAACCAACCACCTGCTTTGCCCAGCATATTCATACTGCCGGGGAAGAAAGCGAAAAAGGCAAATGGTAAGGCTAATGCAATCGAAAAGCCAAGCATACCTAACAACGGTCCATAATAACTTCCTCTTGCGGCTATCACTAATAAGTTACCAATGATAGGCCCTGTGCAGGAGAAGGAAACTACAACTAAAGTAAGCGCCATAAAAAAGATACCAAGGAAATTTCCGGAACCCGCTTTACTATCGGCTTTATTACCCCATGAACTAGGTAATGTAATTTCAAAAGCGCCCAAAAATGATATAGCAAAAACCAGAAAAACAAGGAAAAATATGAAGTTGGCCACCCAATTTGTCGCCAGGTTATTTAAGGCTGTGGGTCCAAAAATTACAGTTATTAAAAAACCCAATAGGGTAAAAATAAAAATAATAGAAGTTGAATATAAAATGGCATTTTTAATACCCTGGGCTTTTGTCTGACTTCTTTTTATAAAAAAACTTACGGTAACAGGTATCATTGAAAAAACGCATGGAGTGATTAGTGCCAACAATCCGCCTACAAATCCAGCCAGGAATATCCACCATAATGAACGTGTCGCAACGGAACCACCATCGTTTACTGTGGTTGAAATTTGGGCTTCACTATTATTACCGGTGGAATTTGTATCAGGTAAAATATATTCCTGGAATTTTTCTTCTTTCGGCAAATATTCTGCTCCCTTTTGGTATAAATAACTTACCGTACCCTTTACTGCAAAACTATCGGTTGCAGAAGCTTTTATTTTTTGTTGCCACTCTACAGAGTCAGTCATATAATGAACTACTGATTGAAGCGCAGGATCAGTGGAAGTTTGGATAGTTTGTTTTTGCGATATGGAATCAGTCAGTCTTGATTTAATTGTCGAATCAAACTGAACAGTCGAATACATGATGTCATCCGGGGATTTTTGGATGGCAAACAATTTAATACCCGGGGCTATTTTTCCCTTAATAGAAAAAATTACTTCCTTATCATTTATTCTTTGCGTGCTGTAGGTGAACTTTATGGCAGAAGAATCCTGTGCAAAAGAAAAGGAAGAAATAAATAAAAAACAGAAAAACCCAATCAATTTGGGTAAAGAAATCCTGGCTGAATAATTCATTAAAAGCAGTTTACATAAAAAATCTTCAATAACAAATAAAACAAATTAAAATCATTCTATTTAATGGCTACCGTAAACTTTTTGGTAGAAGGTGGAAGACAGGTTTTATCATTGCAGGTCATGAATTCGACAGCTATTTCAGCTGAGGTATTCACATTTGCTTTTAATTTTACTACCTGTACAAATTCCACTTTGTCAGAAAATTGTTTTACATCCACACCAAATAATTTCTCGTGACGCTGTTCCATTTTTCCGATTTCTTTGGTAACTCCTTCAGTTGTGATTAACGGGTTTTTAGTAAAAGATATACTGGTTGGAATGGGACCTCCTTCCGGTGTATTCTGGGAATAAATATGCCATCCTTTATCGACGTTGGCTACTAATCGAACTTCATAGGTCTTATCGCCAATTTTTTTAGAAGTAGCGGTCCATTCTACAGGGCTCTTTACCATTTGAGCAAAAAGCATGTTTGCAAAGAGCAATAAGAAAGAGAAAGTGAATAATTTTTTCATGATAATATTTTAAATGACTTACGAATAAATGTATTATTTTGATTTAATGCAAATTTACTAAAACGCAAGAATTAGTATGCTACCACAGGTAACAATTACAATAATTACAACATTTGAATCTGTATACCTGTCATTTATAAATCAATGTCACTATACTGCTTTCCTGATAAGCAAAACGGCTGGATTTCAAATACAAAATCCTGAAGATTTGTCTTTCAGTTTCGAATCGTTGAATTTTCTCTGTATATTTTATAAAATAACAAAGTTGTATTAAAAAATAATGAAAATTATAAAGACTATTATTACTCAATCACATATCCATCAGGCAATACAGCACCTTTTTTAATGACTACAATACCATCTTTTACGGTAAATAATTCATGATTCTGGTTTGCCATGTGTGCACCACCTACGATCCTGACATTGTTACCTATCCGGCAGTTTTTATCAATGATGGCATTATTGATATAACAATTATCACCAATACCAAGTATGGGCAAACCATTTGCAGCAACATATTCCATCGCCTCCAATGTCTCATAATAATCTATCCCCATCAGGTAACACCTGTTGATCTGTGTGCCATGGCCGATACGGGTGCGAATTCCTACAACACAATTTTCTAATTTTTCTGCATGAATAATACAACCATCGCCGGCAATAGTATTGATCAGTGTAGTGCCACTTATTTTTGCAGGCGGCAACATCCTGGGCCTGCTGTATATTTTATTTTCGTTGTCAAAAAAGTTGAAGGGAGGAAGCTCCTGAGTCAATGCCAGGTTTGCTTCGAAGAAAGATGATATATTCCCGATATCTGTCCAGTAACCGGGAAATTGGTAACTTGATACAGAATAATCTTTAATAGCAAATGGTATAATTTCTTTTCCAAAATCAGTAGCTTCTTTTTTATGTACTTCCAACAGATCGAAGAGAACTTGCTTTTTAAACAAATAGATGCCCATTGAAGCCAGGTAGTTTCTGCCAGTGCTTTGCATTGTCTCATCCGTTTCGCTAATCCAATCAGGCAATAATTCAGCAGCAGGCTTTTCTATAAATGATACAATTTTATTGTTTTCATCCGATTTCAAAATCCCAAATTCAGTTGCTTCTTTTGCATTTACCGGAATGGTCGCAATGGTGATATCAATATTATCTTTTTCATGTGCACGAAACATCGTTCCAAAATCCATCTGGTATAACTGATCACCTGAAAGAATAAGTACATGGTCACATTCAAAACTTCCTAAATGTCGCAGTGATTGCCTCACTGCGTCGGCAGTACCCTGGAACCATTGTGGATTATCAGGTGTTTGTTCTGCTGCCATAATATCTACAAATCCACTGCTAAACGCGCTGAACTGGTAGGTATTTTTTATATGCTTATTCAGAGAGGCAGAATTATATTGGGTTAACACAAATATCCTGTTGATATTTGAATTGATACAATTGGAAATTGGAATATCTACCAACCTGTATTTACCGCCAATAGGTACTGCAGGCTTACTTCTGCTATCAGTAAGCGGGTATAAACGCGAGCCCGCCCCACCACCTAAAATGATCGCTACTATCGATTTACTTATCCACATATCTTTATTCATTTATATTTTTTTATGAGCATTAAAAATCAAATATAAAATTCATTTCTTACAAAATAATTGATCCGATTTTTTAATTTACAAGTTATACAAGTTAATATATATTTCCGCACTTTTTTCCCAGCTATGATCTATTTGCATGATTTGTGGTACGATCTGTTCCATTTTTTTCGTATCATTAAAAAGGGCAATTGCGCGATGAACAGCAAAACAAATTTCTCCGACAGATGCCTCATTAAAACAAATACCAAATCCATCTTCTTCACTGTAATCTTTTACTGTATCTTTTAGACCGCCGGTACGACGAACTATTGGGATGGTGCCATATCTTAGCGCATACATTTGATTTAACCCACAAGGTTCTACCCTGCTTGGCATCAAAAGAAAATCAGCGCCAGCATACATTTGGTGACTTAATTTTTCATTATAACCAATCATAGAATTATAATATCCGGCAAACATTCCTGATAAATTACTTAATTGTTGTTCTACATTTTTCTCGCCACTTCCCAAGACAAGGAAATTCATCTGCCCATTCATGTAAAATATAGAATCCCCTATCGCCTGGGGCAAAAGATCTGCTGCTTTTTCATTCACCAATCGTCCAATAAATACAATTAACGGCTTACTTTCATCCAGGTTGAATTGCGCACACAACGTTTTTTTATTGATCCTTTTATTCTTTTTATAATTTTTTACATTGAAGTGTTTGTCAATGTAGGTATCAGTTCCGGGGTTCCAGACTTCATCGTCTATCCCATTTAATATGCCAAAGCATTTTCCTCTTTCATAATTAAATAAACTTTCCAGGCCATTTGCTTCTACCATCAATTCTTCCAAATAACCCGGGCTTACTGTATTCACTTTCCATGCACACTTAATACCGCATGCGAGCGGATTTACCATTTTTTTCCATTCTAACAACCCCCATTTCCACGGATCCCATGAGGGTAAATCCTTTGCTTTTACCCAATCCATCCAACCCTGGTATTGTGCATTATGTATAGTGAGAATACTTTTTACCAAAGACAAATGACGATAAGCATAACAGTGCTTCATCATGAAAGGAATTAAGGCAGCATGGTGGTCATGAACGTGAACAACATCCGGATGGTGCTCCCATTTGCTCAGCCAATCAACCACTGCAACCTGGAATGCCAGGAACCGCACGGAGTCATCATCATAGCCGTAAATTTTTTCCCGGTCAAGTAATCCATAGATATCCACGAGATAGAGTTCAAATCCAAGCTCATTTGTTTTCTCCTTTATGATCGTGTAATCCAGCCAATATTCTCCCATACCAAATGCACCTTTGTGCACTTCATCAAACGTATGCGTATAGAGAAATTTCGTGCGGTACATTGGCATCACAACTTTGGCCTGGTGTCCAATTTTATTTTGGTATTTCGGCAATGCGCCCACCACATCACCCAATCCTCCGGCTTTTGCTACGGGATAACATTCTGCGCTTACATGAATTATTTCCATGGAATGAATATAAGAACTTTTGGAATAAATCCATTTTTCTCCCGAAGAAATAATATTAATTTTCAAAAAATGAATGTCTTGTATAATTATTTTACTTTCACTCTTCATTTTTATTTATTAATCCAATAAATAATTATTTTTAAAAAATCATTTTCGATTCTTTGCTAAAGAACCTTTATTTTCATTCTCTAAAATTGTATAATGGCTACACCTTCAATGAACATTCCTGCAGGCGCAAAAAGAGTTGTGAGCGGGAAAATTCAACCAACCAATTACGGCGCATTGTCTACCCTCATCACCGTATTTTTTTTCTGGGGATTTATTGCTGCCGGTAACAGCATTTTTATTCCTTTTTGCAAGCATTATTTTCACCTCGATCAGTTTCAAAGTCAATTAATTGATTTCGCTTTTTACCTGGCTTATTATTTAGGTGCATTAAGCCTCTTTGTTTATGGTGCCTTTGGTGGAAAAGATTTGGTAGGTAAATGGGGCTATAAAAAAAGCATTGTTTACGGATTACTATTTTCTGCATTGGGTGCTGTCGCGATGATCATCGCCGTAAACGCAAATATTTTTGTAGGAATGCTTGCCGGATTATTTATTGTGGCCCTGGGATTCTCCTTACAACAAACGGCGGCACAACCATTTGCTATTTTGCTGGGCGATCCTTCTACCGGCGCTAGTCGTGTAAACCTTGGCGGCGGAGTGAATTCTTTTGGAACTATGATAGGTCCATTGTTGGTGGCCTTCGCACTATTTGGCACTACAGCTGCTGTAAAAGATGAGCAAATAGCCGCATTAGGATTAAGCAAAGTAATTGTGTTGTATGCCTGTGTGGGAGCGCTTTTCATTGGTGCGGCGGCATTATTTTATTTTTCTAAAAAGGTGCCTGCAGGTGTCAATACAGAAAAAATGGAAGTATCCAATAAAGCATTATATTCTTTATTAATTATTACCGGTTTGTTAATTATCATGTTTGTACCGGTTTTTAATAGTTACAAAACTGATTTAACCAATGCTTCCCCGGAGACAATTTTATCCATGGAATCCTATAGAATGAAATGGCTCTTCGGCGCCCTTGCCGTTATTATATTTGGTTTGCTTATCTCCTATTTCAGTGCGATGAAAAAGCCTGCCGGTTGGGGAGCAATGAAATATCCACAATTGGTGTTAGGCATGCTGGCGCTATTTCTTTATGTAGGAACAGAGGTTACCATTGTAAGTAATTTGAGTGAATTAATCAGTAAGCCTGCCTTTGGTAGTCATTCCACTTCAGAAGCCGCTTTATTCATTTCAATGTATTGGGGAAGCCTGATGATTGGAAGGTGGGTTGCCAGCATCTCGGCATTTGATTTTAAACCATCAACAAAACAGGTACTTACTTTCGTAGTTCCACTAGTGGCATTCCTGATAGTATTGGGCGTTAATTCTCTTGCGCAATATAATGTGAGCATCCTATATTATTATGTGATTTGTGTATTGGTACAAATAGGTGCATTTTACGTGAGCAAAGATCAGCCCGCAAGAATGCTGCTCATATTCGGATTATTGGGTGTAACAGCAATGGCCATAGGATTGTTTTCCACAGGCAATCTCGCTGTTTATGCTTTCATTAGTGGTGGATTATTTTGTTCTATTATGTGGCCGGCAATCTTTACATTATCCCTGGCCGGTTTAGGAAAATATACAAGCCAGGCATCTGCTTTCTTAATTATGATGATCCTTGGTGGTGGAGTTATTCCTCCTATCCAGGGAAAATTAGCTGATCTGTTACAATCCGGTAGTACAGAAGAAGGATACGGTATTCATCATTCCTATTGGATTCCATTGCTGTGTTTTGCTTACATTGTCCTTTTTGCATTTTTGGTAAAAGGAATTTTGAAAAGACAAGGCATTGACTACAATCTCACCATTGAAGATGATATGGCAGGTTCATCACCTGAAGGAGCTTTGTTTGATGAGGAAGTTGGCAAATAATCTATAAGTTTTAAAAATATTTTCCAGGAGGAAGTTTAAATTCAGTACGTCTTAAATATTACAAAATGGAAAACTCAGCTCAATACGCGGCAGGCATTGATATTGGTGGCACCAATACTAAATTTGGAATCGTCAACAAATATGGTCAAATACTTTGCTCCGGAAAATTATCCACTACAGATTATCCGGATATCCATCAATTCATCGAAAAATTGTACGAGGAATTAAAGCCGCTTATTGAACAGGCGGGCGGATTCGACTCCTTAAAAGGAATTGGCGTAGGGGCACCAAATGGAAACTTTTATTCAGGCACGATTGAATATGCGCCTAATTTATTGTGGAAAGGAAGTGTGCCGATAGCAAAATTAATTGCCGAAAAATTTAATATTCCCTGCGCACTTACCAATGATGCCAATGCTGCGGCAGTAGGTGAAATGATGTATGGAGCTGCAAAAGGGATGCGTGATTTTATTATGATCACACTTGGAACAGGCGTGGGTAGCGGAATTATCGCAAATGGCCAACTCATACTTGGCCACGATGGTAATGCCGGAGAATTAGGGCATGTGATTGTGCGCCATGGCGGCAGGTTACATTGGTCTACCGGAATGCATGGCTCATTGGAAGCATATGCATCTGCTACGGGAATATCAATCACAGCAAAAGAAATGTTAGCCAAATCGCCGGACCAGGAAAGTAAACTGAAAGATATAAATGAAGACGAAATTACGTCCCAAAAAGTATTTGAAGCTGCAATGGATGGAGACCAGATTGCCCAGGAAGTATTTAAATTTACCGGGAAAGTATTGGGTGAAGCTTTGGCTAATTTCGTGATGTTTTCTTCTCCTGAAGCGATTGTTTTATTTGGTGGAGTTACCAAAGCAGGCACCTTATTGATGGATCCTGTAAAAGAGAATATGGAAAAAAATCTGCTTCCGATTTTCCAGGATAAAGTGAAATTAATTTTTAGTGAACTCAAGGAATCTGACGCCGCTATTCTTGGCGCGAGCGCATTGGTTTGGGATAAAAAAGAAATTTAAAAACTACATCGGAATTTACCAGGTAAAAATTTACAAAAAGATTGCTGGAAAGAAAAACCGGATAAAGGAGAATGTTGCTGCTACCTCAACTACTTGATAATTTTAAACTTATACGCTCACTTATAGATTTCGGAGATAAAGAATTATCAAAACCACGTAAGTTCTTAGAAGAAATTCCAATTCAAAATAAGGCTGAAAAAACTTTCTGTTTTAACCACAAGGATATTTTTTGATAAGAAGTAACAATTTTTACAATCATGAATAATTCAAACCGATGTCCTTTAATTAGTCGCTTTTATTGAAATATTCTCATATAATTAATAAAATAAAAATGACAAAAACTGATCTGGACAATTACATAAAAACAATAAAGCTCATACACCTTGCATTAATTGCAGGGCCGGCCATTTTTTTGTTTATTTCAATCTTTTTAAGACTAACTGAAAATTGGAATGGTAGCCTTAACGTTTATTCTTACCAGGTTTTCATAGCAATGCTGGTTGTCTGCGCATCAGCAATAGTAATAAGCCGGGATAATTTTTACAAAGGCCTGGCCAGGCTAAAAAATAATGCCAAATCTCCGGAAGAAAATTTAGAAAAATACCGCGGCATTCTAATCAAAAGTTGGGCTATCCTTGAATTTGCAGAATTACTCTCAATCGTTTTATTCCTTTTGACAGGCAGTTATGATTTGCTATTTTTAATCATAGGTTTACTGATCTATTCCTATTTATTACGGCCGGTATCTTCAAAAATATCCAGCAATCTGGGTATAGAAATAATCTAAAGAAATTGGATATTTTTTTAATTTATAATTTACAACCCGCTATTTGAGAACCTGGCCTTACATTTTATTACTAAGATTTATCATAATTTTCCACTGCAATGGCCGGAATTATTAAAAATAAATTATCCTTGTCCCTATACTCACTTTAGGTTTGGCTGTTATTTCTAAATCAAAAAAATCTACAAATACCGGGAATTTTTTGCGTATATTATTCAACAATATTTTTATAAAAAAGAGATCAATCAGGTTAGTATGTGAATTAGAGAAGTTTTTGGAACGCAATACGTCACCTATACACCCATAAATAAAAAAGCCCCGCCAAAAAAGTTTGGCAGGGCATTATTTTTTTTATTATCGAATGAAATTCTATTAATAAATAGTGAACTCTACTCTACGGTTATCCTGACGGCCTTCCGCAGTTTTGTTGGTAGAGATTGGTTGATCAGGACCATATCCTGTTGCTTCAATCCTGGAAGGGTTAGCTCCCTGAGCAACTAAATATGCTTTAACTGATTCAGCCCTGTCTTTTGATAATC
>JBDTEF010000357.1:0-5063 GCA_039922615.1 Ginsengibacter sp. | reverse complement strand
AGTGGAGAACCTGTAAAAATGATATCACCTATATGCAATGCATATTGGGAGGAGATCATAGAAATAATTTTATTAAAATCGGCAATCATTAAATCTGTATTGGCCATCTGACCCATCTCGCGGTTATAGTACATACAAAAATTAATATCATGAGAATTATTATAATCTTTTACATTAAACCATTCACCAATGGCAGAAGAATGGGGCCATGCCTTGGCCTCTTCCCATTTCACAATGGCGCCATCTAATTCATCCTGGATATTTATTTTTGTAAAATTAATTCCCGTAGTTATTGAATCGAAAAATGTGCCTGCTTCTTCTTCTGAAATATCTTTTCCATCTGCTGAAATATGTAAAACTATTTCACACTGGGCATATAACCTGGCAGTCTTAAATTGCTGAAAATTCATATCATTTACTTTTGGAAGCAATGCCGTACCCGGTTTTAAAAAAACTTCAGGAGTACTATTATTCCCCAAATCCCGATCACGTTTATGCGCAAGATAGTTTTGTTCGAGACAGAAGATTGTCATTGGTTAAGAAGTTAAAAAGTCAAGAATTAAGACGACTAGAAGTCCGAAAGTCGTAAGTCAATTATCAGGAAGTTATAAAAATTTCATTGCTCAAAGCTCATTGCTCAAAGCATAAGGCTCAAAGCTCAGAGCTCACTTCCAAACATTGTCCTTCGAATTATTTTCAGGAATAAATTCATTCCCTAATACTATGCTGGCAATACTTCCAAGCGAATTCTTAACATGTATTTCCAATTCATTTTTTCCATTCCAAATGGCAGCTGAATATTTTACCAGGTCAATTTTATTATCCTTTAAATGAATGTTTAGTGCAACAGGAACTGGTAGACCACCCTTATTAGTAATGACAATTTTTGTTCCTGTTTTTGTGGCTGATACTTTGGAAATAGCCAGGTCAGGATACACCCAATCAAAAAACCATTTATGCCAAAACCAATTCAAATTTTGTCCGCTGGCATTATTAAAACTGTAGAAAAAATCATAAGGCGTAGGATGCTTTCCATTCCAGTCATTCATATATTGATGCAGTGATTTAAAATAAAGTTTATCTCCCAACATATCCTGTAATACATAATAACAAAGGCCGGCCTTACCATAGGAATTCGCCAGGTTTGCAGCATCCTGGTAAAGTTTTGTATTGGTAATCAAAGGCACATCATTATCAGATCCTGAAATGTATTCATAACGCGTTTTACTGAATATTCCTTCATCTTCCGGCTCTCCCATTAATGGAGAAATAACAGATTCTCCAATAGTGGCCCAGCCTTCATCCATCCAGGAATATTGCGTTTCATTGGTTCCCATGAAAAACGGAAAATAACTATGCATTATTTCGTGTGTTGTCAATTGTACAGCGTCCTTCCTGCTTTCGGTAGGATTGTCATTTACCATCATCGGGTATTCCATTTGATCTGTACCATCAAATACAGTGATGTGTGGAAAAGGAAAAGGATATTTTGGGTAAAAATGACTCATATAATAAACAGACTTATGCGCCTGGTCAGCTACATCAAAATAGTCTTTGTGAATTCTATTAAACGCTGCTTCAGCCGAGGTTCTCCTTCCGGTAGCAGAATCCACAACCACTGAACTTACATCCCATAAATAATGACTGCTTAATGCAAATACAAAGTCAGTAACATTTGTCGCTTCATATTTCCAGATGCCGGAAGCGTCTTTTTTCATCACATCATTTTTCAAATAATCAATTGAATCAATTACATGAATAATTTTATCTGATTTGGAAGCAAGCTTTATTTTATCCAAAACATGATTACTAAAATTATCTGCTGCATTCATTCGTGTGCCCGTCGCCCACGTTACATAATTTTTTGGAAGTTCCACTTGCACTTTAAAATTGCCAAAATCATTGTAAAACTCCTGTGATCCGTTGTAGCTCCAGGTATCCCAGCCATCTACATCATCATACACAGCTACGCGTGGGAAGAAATAGGCAATAAAATAGGAGCTACTATCTACCATGCCTGTACGAATTTGCGATCCTGTGTTTACTTTATAATTCCACTCAACTTCCAATTGTAATTTTGAGTGAGGTAATACAGGACTTTCCGGGGTTATGATCAGATTTGTATTTTGGTGATACGCTTTCGACCGTTTATTGAAACTGGTAATTGTCTCCTCTCCTATTTTAAAAGATTTGATATCCACGCCTTCTGTTAGATCTTCTTCGGCAATTTGGCTCAATCTTTTTACTCCTTTTTTATATAAATCAGGATAAAGCCTGATAATGATTTGCTTCAAAGTATCAGGACTATTATTAGTATAAAAAATGGTTTCCTTTCCCGCCAACAATTGCGTGGCAGGATCAAACTTTACATTGATATCATAATCACCTCTATTCTGCCAATAAGCTTTTCCTGCTTTTCCCGTGGTAGTCCTGGTCATCATTTGATGGGCCCGCTGTATATTTTTGTTGGTAAACAGTGTTTGAGCGAATGTGGTAGTCTTACAAACAAAAATTGTAAAGAGGAAAATAATGAAAGTTTTCATAATGGTTAGTTGATAATTCTTAAAATTATTATGAATTAAAATAGGCCAATTTATTTGATTTGTGAATGCGTAAAACAAATTAGCCGTAAAGTGCAGGAGAAGATTGATAAATGTAATTTCATTTATGAGTGGCCAATCAAGATCATTCTTCTAAGATTTATTTTTATGAAAATTGATTAAATATTTTATTCCCCAAATAGCTCTCTAATTTATGAATCGACCTTCTATGAGTGAGTGCCCTTAAATGATTCACATGATGGAGATCACTGCCGACGAATGTCGCCAGGTTATTTTTCATAATGAAATTAGCAGCTTTCGCTACATCTTTTCCATAGTAACCAATTAAGGATAAAAGATTAACCTGGAGTAAAAAACCCATTTCTTTCAATCTTTCATAAGCTGCATAGTCTTTATGATAAAAATGGTATCTCTCAGGGTGAGCCATCAAAGGCTGGTAATTACTGGTAAGTATTTCAAAAGAAATTTCCTCAAAATTAACAGGGGCCGAATAATAAGGAAGCTCAGTTAAAATATAATTATCTTCTAAAGTAAGAAGCGGCTCTCCCTTACGAATCAGTTCTAAAAAATGATCATCGAGCATATACTCTGCCGCAGCACTTAATTCAACATCCAATCCCTCCTCAGCCACGGCCTTTTTTAGTTTCGCTAAAGCAGCGTTGATAGTTTCAGGTGTATTACGATACATATCTCCAATGATATGCGGAGTACAAATAAATTTTTTTATTCCGGCAGCGTGAAGTGATTTTAAAAGGGAAATGGATGTTTCTACATCAGGTGATCCGTCGTCAAGCCCTGGCAAAATGTGGGAATGAATATCTTGAAACAACCATGAAAACCCTTCGAATTCTACAACCGTTTTTTTCTTGAAAATGTTCAGCATCTTTAAATAATTACCTCTTCCTTTACAGGATATGAGCGTTCATTTACAGGAATAAAGGTAACTGAAGATTTTTGATTTTTGGGAAATTTGGCTGTCATCCTGTTACGGATCACTTTTTTATACTGGTGTAGTTTGCTAATCGGTTTTAATATAGAAACAATGAAAGGGAAAGGAATATTATTTTTTTTCATTGCCAGGTAATCTCTCCTATTTGCACGCAATCTTCTTTTTAAATTACCATTACTTGCTCCGCCGGTACGCATTCTCACAATCATCATTGGCAGGTATACAGAACTGATCCTGTGTTTGAAAAGATAACGTGCCATAAATTCGTAATCGGCAGCTGAATGAAAATGATTTTCGTAAAGGCCAAATTTTTCCGTAACCGAACGGCGCATGTAGAACGTAGGATGGGCGGGCATCCAGCCATAATTAAAACGTGTTCTATCATAGGGAATTCCTTTCCATACTCGCGTGATTACAGATACATTATCAGGATTTACAAATACCAGGTCTCCATAAAGAGAATCAACATCTGAATTTTCGAATCTTTTCGCAATTTTACCTATCACATCATCAGAGGCCAACATATCGTCGCTGTTCAGGATGCCAATAACATCACCGGTAGCCAGGTTTATACCTTTATTAATGGCTTCGTACATACCACGATCTGTTTCTGAAATCCAATTCGCAATATGATCATTATTTTTTTCAATGATTGATAAAGTACCATCCGTAGATTTCCCATCAATAATAATATGTTCAATATCCTTGTACTTTTGACTTCTTACCGATTGAATACAATCGGATAAATACTTTTCTGAATTCAGCGTAACGGTTATGATGGAAATCTTCATTAAGATCTGTTACAATTAATAGGCATGGATGATAAAGTGCTTTTCAAAGATGAATAAAATTTTTAAATTAAGAAAACTTTTTTACGCTTTTTCCCTTTTGTAAATATATAGCGTATTTACGTAACTACTGGTGATCATGGATTTATAGGGTCCTTGACATTTGAATTATTTATATTTTCACATAACATTGAGATTTCAATTACCTGGTTATGCATTCAATTCCTTTTTTATCAGGATATTTTCCATCACGAGCATATCCATATTTGTCCTCATAAAACAGTCTAACGCCTCATTTGGTGAATTTACGATTGGTTCATTTTCATTAAACGAAGTATTAAGCAAAATGGGAATTCCTGTTTTTATCCTAAACTTTTCAATTAATGAATAATAAGCAGGTGAATTTTTTTTATCAACAGATTGTAACCTGCCCGTGCCATCTACATGCGTTACGGCAGGAATTTGTAGTCTTTTCTCTTCTTTAATAATAAATACTCTTTCCATGAAAGGGACATTATCACAACATTCAAAATATTCATCCACATATTCCATCAAAATAGAAGGCGCAAAAGGCCGGAAACTCTCTCTTCTTTTAATTTTTAGATTCAATATTTCTTTTGCATCATTTCTTCGGGGATCCGCCAAAATAGAACGGGCACCCAATGCCCGCGGGCCAAATTCTGCTCTTCCGGAAAACCAACCTACTACTCCACCACCAATAAGGCAATCTACAATAGCGTCATGCAGGATATCATCTTTTAATTC
>JBDTEF010000356.1:0-2774 GCA_039922615.1 Ginsengibacter sp. | reverse complement strand
ATTTGCTTGGTAAGACAGAATTTTTTTAATAATTCAAAATCATTTATCTGAATGGAGACATTCTCTCCAAGCATTGCTGTGCCTGCATTTCCCGGTGCAATGAACAGTTGGGATAATGTTTTGCTATCTTTTAATTTACGGCAAAATGCATGTTCTCTGCCACCGGAACCAATGACTAAAATTTTCATGTTTTAATTTATATAAAGTGTTGGCAAGATAAGAAATGAGAAAGTAAAATTTGCCTTAATGGTTTGTAAAAAGTGCTTTCCGACAAATTAAATAGTTCATTACTTTGTAAAAAAACTCAAAATTAAAAGCAGTCAATCTTAACAGTTAGCTTGTTTTAGTTTTAATAATTAGAAGGGATAAGTTAGTACACTTTAATTTGGTTTTTATTGAAGAAGGCAAATGAATAAATCGCATTAAAAACAATTAGAAAGTTTTTAGAAAAAAATTATACCATATTTTAAAAATTACTGTATTTTACGAACCATAAAAAATACCTTCCTTTTTTTAAATAAATAAAACTAATAAAATGCAAGACCAGATTATTCCTGTTGACCTGGATAAAGGTAAAAGTGGTAAACATCCAAAATCACTTTATGTTCTTTTTCTGACAGAAATGTGGGAACGGTTTGCCTATTATTTGATGGTAGGTATATTGTTACTTTACCTGATTGACGATCACACAGGCGGAAAAGGTATGACAGAGAAAATGGGTGCCGATGTGGTAGGAAGTTTTATTGCACTTGTTTACCTGACGCCTTTTATCGGCGGCCTATTGGCCGACAGGTATTTGGGATACATTAAATCTATTTTTATCGGCGGCTCGTTGATGGCCCTTGGATATTTTGGATTATCGATACCGGGAAATACCGCTTTGTACGCATCTCTGGGTTTGATCATTGTGGGAAACGGATTCTTTAAGCCAAATATTTCCACTTTGTTAGGTAATATTTACAACAGGGAAGATCTAAAAGTTTTAAAAGACAATGCCTATAATATCTTTTATATGGGTATTAATATTGGTGCTTTGGTGTGCAATTTTGTTGCTGCTTATTTAAGAAACAGGTACGGCTGGGGTTATGCCTTTGCCGCTGCCGGTATAGGTTTGATCATTGGAATGATCATCCTGGCCAGTAATCTGAAAGGCGTAAGAGAAGGGGAAATAAAGCGCGAAAAGAATCCGGAAGATATGCCTACAGGCAAGATTTTTGGATATGTATTTTTACCCGCTATTATTGCAGCTGTAATTGGCTGGTTTATTCCTACCTTACTTTTCGGAACCACCATTATGGGAAGCCAATCCAATGATGCCTTTATTTTTGCCTGTCTTCCTATCATCGCTTTTTACGTTTCATTGTATGTGAAGGCAAGTGGCCAGGATAAGAAAGGTATCGGCTCTTTATTATTCATCTTTGGTATCTCAGTTATTTTTTGGGTTATCTACAACCAGAACTCAACAGGGCTCACGCTTTGGGCGCAAAAGCATACTGACAGGACAGTGTCTCCTACGGCTGAAAAATTTGCAAGCACATTAGGATTTATGCAAACGGTAAGTGATACGCCAAGAATGGTAAATAAAATTGATGAAAACTTTGTAGAAATTAAGGATAAATCCGCTGTGGCAGCGCCCTATGGAACAGGCATGGAAACATTGGCCAATGGAAATATTGTAGATGCAAAAACAAAAGTTGTGCAGGTAATGGGGCCGGATCCTTATTTCAATAATGTACCAAAAGCCGAATGGCCCGCAGGTGGAAGTGAAAAGGTTGCCAATACGGAATTGTTTCAATCCATTAATCCGCTATTCATTGTAATATTGACGCCAATCGTTGTATTATTTTTTGGTTATATGAGAAAACGGAAAAAGGAACCAACTACAGCGGCAAAATTTGGAACAGCCTTATTTATTTCTGGTCTTTCTTCTCTCGTTATGGTATTTGCTATCATGTCCGTCTCATCGGTTTATTTAGAAAAAACTTCACCGTATTGGCTGTGGGGAACCTATGCAGTTTTCACTGTGAGTGAATTATTTTTAAGTCCCATCGGGCTTTCACTTGTATCTAAATTAGCACCTGCGCGACTTACTTCTTTATTGATGGGAGGCTGGTTTTTATCCACAGCCATTGGCGGTAAAATTGCTGGTGTAATGACTAGTTTCTGGGATGATTTTACGGATAAAAAAATGTTCTTTTTGATATTGGTTATTGCTGCGTTTATCGGTGGTATTCTGATTTTTAGCAGGATAAAATCTTTAAATAAGGTGGTGAAGGATAAAACGGGAGTGGCGTAGTGGGAGTTCTTTAAGTCTTAATCTTATACTCAAAATTTTAAATTGTTTTTGAAAAGAAGCTCTGTTTGATAAATGGAATTTATAAGAATGAAAGCACAAGCGAGACGCTTGCGCGAAATGGGGAAGAAAGCACCATCATTAGCGAACGCAATATTCACTGCGAATATTGATAAAAACAACTTTATCCATTTCATAGTTTCGGTTTTATAGTCATTTTTTCAGGCGCTGTAATTCATTAAATAAATTATTCCATAACCAGAATTTGGTATTTAGATGAGATCATTTTAAAGTCCATTTTTTATTTCAAATTCAATATTTATTCTAATCCGGATTTTCCGCGAATAAGAGAAACAAAATAATCTTAGCTTTCAATTTTAATTTTCAGTGAGTCTAAATATTTGGCTGGTAAAAATGGTTTTCCTGTTTTTTTATCAATGTAAAATCGATTTGTTTTTTCGTTTTTCTTATCCACAGTCAC
>JBDTEF010000355.1:0-3332 GCA_039922615.1 Ginsengibacter sp. | reverse complement strand
TTTTTACTTTGAACCGATATCTGTTTAAGCATTTCCTTAGCCTGATCGGGCTGATGTTCTAAGGCTTGTTGTGAGACATTGCTAAGAATGCTGATACTCGTAAGTGTGCTGCCTATTTCATCATGCAAATCGGAAGCTATTTTATTTCGCAACTGGTATCTTGATTTTATCCGGTTGATTCTTTGCTGCATAAACCAAAATGCAATTCCGATGCAACATAATACACATATCGAGATAAACCACCAGGTTTTATAGAAAGGAGGTGAAATAATAATGGTTAATTCCAATGGTTTTTTTATCCAATGTCCCTGGCTATTAGCTGCCTTCACCATAAAAGTATAAGTGCCGGGTTGCAAGTTGGAATAGGTTGCTATATTCTCCTTCGACAAATTCCAATCTTTATCAATTCCTTTGAGTAACCAGCTATACCGGTTTTCTGAAGAATTAGTATAACTCAATAATGCAAATTCAAAGCTGATCATATTCTCAGAATGTTGTAGCCGGATGATATTGCTCCTGGTAAAATCAGTCGCAATTGATTTATTAAAAACTGAAAATTCAGAGAAAAAAAAGTTGCTTTCTCCTATAGACAAAGTAGTCGCGTTTGTATTGCAATAACTGATCGCATTATGTTGACTGATATAAAGGTTTTCACTATTTGGAGAAAAGTAAATAGGGGCATCGGCTGTGTTTCCCATGCCATAAGCAATTTGTGAAAAGTTGACAAAAAATTTATCTGCAGGTTTGTAGCAGGAAATGCCAAGAGCCGAACTACACCATATATTTCCTTTTGAATCCTTCTGCAAATAATTGATGTAATTACTGTTCATACCTCCTGCTGTAGAAAAATAATTAATCACCGGCTTCTCTGCTTTTGCAGAGAAAACGCCTAAACCTGCGCCCCAGTTGCTGACATAAAGATTATCGTAATTATCACTGACAATCTCTCTCAGATCAACTCCTGTTCCTGAAACATCCGCGTCTTTTTTTTCATTATAAACTATCTGAATTTTATCTGTAGCCGCATCATAATTACCAATGGAAGCAATCGGTTTGCGGGAGTTGTCAGTTGTGAACCAGATTCTTCCCGAATTATCTTCGCAAACTCCCTGTACCATTGTGGACAACATCTGCCGTTTCAGTTCTTCATTTACAATTTTTATTTCTTTCACTTCAGTTGCGCCATTTGGCAAAATGTACAATCCATCATAGGTTCCAATCCATAAATTATTTTTGCTATCGTTTAAAAATATTGTTGCCCATTTGCCTTTTTCAATAAAATACTGCTTGTCGTTAAACACCATTTTATCTGCTTCAATATCGTAGGCAACAAGACCGTACTGATTTGTACTGACATATAAAATATTTTTCTTGTCCAGATGCATCTTAAAAACACCGGTCGGCGGATTGAGGTACTTCTCTAGTTTTTTTGGGACAGGCAACAATTGTTGTTTTCGTAAATCGTAACGAAATCCACCTTTATAAGGTATTTCCATCCAAAGAATTTCATCTTTGCCCGATGGACTATGTTGCAAACCAATACTGCTTGGTGGTAATAAAGTTGTATTATTTGAAATACTTGTGAGGTCCATTTTTGAAAACAATTGCTTATTCCGGTCGTATTTGTGCAGTCCGGTTTCGGAGCCAATCCAAAGTGTGTGGTTCTTATCTCTATAAAAACCATAAGTATTTCCCATAATGCCTTCTTTTGCATTATATAAATTGGATGCATAGGATTTAAACTGACCCGTTTTTTTATTGAAGGCTGTGAAACCAAATCCTGCTGCAGAAAGCCACAAAAGGTTTTTATCTTGCTCGTCAGGCAATATGTTATTAACTACATTTTCTTCTAAATTTATGTTTCTGTAATGATGTTCTTTTATTTGTTGACTAACGGTATTATATTCCAGTAAACCATTCTGCCAGGTACCAATCCACAAAATTTTATTGTCATCCATGAAACTGCGTATCATCCTGATTAGTTTTTTGCCGGGAAAAACTTTTGCAAGTTTACCGGCCATATTAATCCACGTTGTATTTCCTGTATTCCTATTTATTTTGCACACTTCCAAAGCGGTGGTAAGCCATAGATTATTATCTCCATCAGGAGTAATATCCGTAAAATAGGATTGACCTATCAAGGAATCAGAAGTAAATGCAGGTTTAAGTTTCAGCGATCCCCGTTCACTAAAATACAGTCCTTTTTTTGTGGTTATCCATAAATTGTCTGCGACTTCATCATAATAAAAATCTGTAGGATTCACCTTCTCATTCGAATCGGCATCTCCCTTAATTTTCAGGTGATAAAATTGCTCCAACCGGGTATCAAATACTTCAAGATTATCACCACTGATAATCCAAAGCCTGCCCGCTTTATCTGCCTGTATAGAAGTGCAATAATTTGAGATAAGGGAATTTGCCTCGCCGGGAATATGCTGGTAAAACTTAAAGCGTTTACCATCATACCTGGCAAAACCATCATTGCTCGTAACCCATATAAGTCCATTAGGTGTAGAAGTGATGCCCATTGCTTCCCTGGAGTTAAATCCTGCTTCCAACCCGAAATGGTCAAAGACAATTTGCGGAAACTGACTGTATGAAAAAGTGCTTATTAACAGAAACGATATGCAAAAAATAATTTTCACGCAGGATATAAAATAAAATTTCTAATGGTAGCCGGACAGATAAACAGGTTGACTTGAATCTTTTTCTCTTGGTAAGGCAGTTAAATAAAAATCATTTATTAACAATGATAAAGATAACTAACGATTATAATATTTATCATTTAATATGCAAGGATTCTTTTAATTAGTTATTAACGCAGTTAAATTAATCCTACCTATTAAAGCAAAACCCCGGAAAATCCGGGGCAGCTATAAGAAGAACAAATTTTACGGAGCTTGAAAAAATTTATGTCCTACAGCTTCGTGATTTTATCGTTCATCACTTTTACACCATCACGCATAACAGACATAAAATACATTCCCTGTGCCAATAAATGAATATCAATCATTTGTGTTTCAGCATTTGCCTGTTTTTTCAGCATTTGCCTTCCCGTTATATCTGTCAATACAATTACATCACCTGTTTTGATATGACGGATTGTGATAGAACCGGAAGTTGGATTTGGATAAACATTTGGCAACAAAGACGAGGAAAAACTAACTGATTTCACATCTGAATATCGTTGGCTTCCATCCAGATCTGTTGTCAACAAACGATAATAATTATTACCGGGAACAGGATTATTATCCAAAGTTACATAATTACTATTGCTACCTTTTGGTGCAGATGTATAAATCGATTTCCAATTGTTTGCATCGCTGCTGTGT
>JBDTEF010000354.1:0-5112 GCA_039922615.1 Ginsengibacter sp. | reverse complement strand
GGGTTCTGCATTAAATCACCAATTGAAGAAAAAATTTCGGGTAAATTTTGAATCAAACGCAGTAAAAAAATTATTGTAAACTAATATTTTAAAAAATTACTTTTTCATTTTCTTTGCCTTTTTAATTCCCACTTCAAAATCTTGATTTTCCCATTTTTCAGCATCCTTCCAGAAAAAAGTAAACTTTATTTCTTTCGACTTCATTTTATGCAAATCAATGTCGGCAATAAATATTCCTAACCCCGTATCTTTTGTCTCAGTATCTGAGAAAGTTGCCCAATTGTTTGTAGACCAACGAACAGTCGCAGCCGTTAAAACTTCTATTCGCAATATTTTAGCCGAAGAAATAATCGTGCAAGGCCAATCGAATCGCCAAGTAGTAAATGGAGAAGGCGATTTCTTTTTTAGATATCGTTCCTCTGTTTGAAACGACATATCAAATATTCTTTCGTCTTTGATTGATCGCCATAATTTAATGTATTCTGAATGCGCCCAGGTAAGTGGCATGGCTGATCCGGTATATTTCCCTAAAAAAAGACTTTGGTCCGGTATGTCCCCGGTATCCCATATTTGTTCAGGAAGCAGGCCATTATTGGCAAATCCATCCATTGTTTTTAATAATTCGTTTGCACGTTTTATATTTCCCGCGGCAATTTCATAATGCGCTCTTTCACCCGTTAATAATGGCCATGCTCTTCCAATTCCGTCACCAGAATCTGTGTAAGGATCTCCTTCTTTATTTTCCCCATATCCATCATTCACATACCTGTGCCAGCAAGGACCGTATGGTGTTTCTACTTTTAAATGCTCGTCAATAAGTTTTATGGTGTTCAATATTTTTGGATCATCGGCAGCACGCAAACCAAACCGTACGAGTGCGAGTGCATCTACGCAGATGAGTTCATGTAAATACATTTTACCATTTTCCTTTGTACGGTTTTTTATGTGAATGATATTATTTTTTACTTCTTCCGCAGGTTGATGGGTTGGGTTGATGCGCATGAAATATCCATCCACGCCTGCTTTTTTTGACAGGGGTGTACCTGTGATGTATGTCCAGTTTTCAATTTGTTCATTCCAGTAATCTGCTGTTTCCAAACAATATTGCGCTATTGCCGGTTCATTATTTATTTCTGCAAGATGGGAAGCTCCTAAAAGCCCGGTGATTTCAGTGGCAAGTGTAAACGCAGTTAGTCCTGATTCTTCTTCCCATCTGTCTTGTTGTGTTGAAGGCCCATTGATAATTAAAACGGAAATCGCTTTTTTAATTCCAAGCCAATATCTTTTCATTTTACCAGGCTCCAGAACATAATTGTCATGATACATATCTACGAGTGAAATAGGTAAAGCGATCTCGTCCATTTGCAAGCCGGTCCATTTTGGAAGGCCATTAAGCCACGTGTTTTGGCTCCACCTTCCGTCTTCCTCCTGTATGCTCATTAAGTAATTAAGAATGCGGTAAACCTGGTCCTTTGAGTTCAACGCGCTAAATCCTGTAGCACTCTCTACCAAATCTCTTGGCCACACGAGGTGATAACCGCCAATATCATCATCGCCTTTTATTTGTCCCCAGGGAATAGAGATACTGGCAACCACACCACCGGGAAATGTATTGGTCTGGTGCAAACGCAATACAGCTGCGCTTTTCCGAAGATTCTTAAATTGAGATTTATTTTCATCATCGACGTTTTTCAATTCATTTTGAAATTGGTCCCAACCGGCAATGTATCTTTCTTTTGCCTTATCAAATCCGTCTAATAAAGTGGCTACAGCACAATGCGCAGCATCAGTTGCTTTGATGCCAAAACTGATCACGAAGACAAATTCACTTGTTGTTGACATATCTATTTCAGCAGTCAAAGCGATGTTGCCATTGTCTGCGCGCGGGTATTCCCACTCCATATTCTTATGTTCTTTTAAGTCAGTGTACCCATCCGATGCGCCCACATAACCTACGGACCTTTTTAAAAAACCGGCACTTGATGCAATGGCCAATGAAATGCCATCCCGGTTGGCCATTATCATTTTTATTCCCTTATGATCTTCTGTCCAGCCATCGTTTTCAAATCCTTTGTTGCTGATGTGAGGTGCGAGGATGGCGAACAATTTAAATTGAGTTGATTCATTTCCGGGAAGCTGGGTAAATTTTATTTTTTGTAGGACTACATCCCGCAACGGATCAGTGATAACCTCTTTCTCAATAGAATATTTTTTTTCTTTGCAGGTATTGATAATGTGAAAAGCCGGCACACCTTCTTTTATCCATTTAATTTCACTGTCCGTATCTCTTTTTTCTTCAGAAAAAAAATGGTTGCTATCTGTCACGATAAATTCCATGTCCCTGATGCAGGCAAGGTCTTCCCTGGGGAAATAAACTTCATTTATTATTCCATGGCTTAGGGTGAAGATGACATTTGATGAAGGGTTCACTGATTTCCCCACTCCTGATTTAGCGCTTGAAGTCCAGCGTGGATCTACACCTGGTGCTCCAGGCGGTGTTGTTTTATTTAATTTGTTCATGTTTATATTTTTTTAATGAAGGCTATTTTGTGTTTTAATAAAGTACAAGTTGATAATTCATAGAAGTCACCACTTTGCATTTATTAAAACACTATTTATTAAAACGGCGGATTCTTTTGTTTATGAATCTTAATAAAAATTAGAAGCATAAAATTGTCAAACCTGATAGATCAGTCCTGCATTTCAGGAAATTATATCATTTAATTGATTCATCATTTAAGACTATAAAAAAAAGTATTTACTGTTTTATGGTTTGTATTAATAATTAGAGTAAAAAACATGAAGGGAGTTACAGAAAAAACCTTTTTATGTTTAGGTACGTGTTTTATTAAAAGCAAAGTTTTGATTCTGCGCACGGGTCGTGATTCACAGCAGAAATAAAATTTTTTGTAAATCAGACACTGAGTCGCGAATTAGTAAATTGTTTCATGTGCCGGGAACCACGACAATAAGAAAAGTGTCATCTTTTTTTTTTACAGGTAATTTTGATCATTATTAGGTAGTGGTTATCGTTGGTAGGGAGACCAAATGATGGCTAAACTTCCACCTGATTTAATCCTCAAAACAGCTCCAGCATTTAGTCATTAATTAAAGGAATTAAAGTTTGCCCAAATGCTAAAATCAATATTTCCAATTTAAGTCAGAGTTTTTCTTTTGTCGGGAGATAAAACGACGGATATATCTCGCATTCTCAGAACTTTAAAACGGTTGTGATATAAGCCCCGGTTTGATCTCCCGCCTACGGGGTTCTATTAAATCTTCAGTGGAGAAATAGATGGTTGAGTAAATTTCAAAATTATTGATTGCTGAAAAAAACAGGAGTCATTGTTTTCTCAAAAAAATATTAATTCCCATCAACAAAATTGCAGCTATGAATAAAGTGTCGGAAAGTGCTCCTTTCAAATTAGGAAATTCCCGATTAAATAGTAAGACTCCCAATAGCGAGATTGTAAGACAGATCAACACGAAAATATTTCTTTTCGAAGATATTTTGCTTTCTTTTTTTAAATCGATCATGAGAATATCTTGTATGTTTAATCAATACTATTCTCAAGGTATTAAATTTTTACGTTCTGACTGAATGCTATTTTATTTTTTAAAAAATGTAAAAATATAAACCTTATTCCACCACAATCTCTTTCGGATCGTTTACAACTATTTGTAGCTTACCATTTCTTTCTGTAATTGTTCCTGTGACACAAACTTGTTTATCCGCAAAAATTTTTTCCGGAGTTTGGGGAAATTTTGCCCTTGCCTCTTCGAATATCACAATCGTCAATGGTGCATCAGGGTAGGCTGCGCCAAGGTCTATAAATGTAATTTGGGATTTTTCAAGAAATTTGATTCCGTATACTTTTCCACAGACAGTAACTAATTCTCCTTTATGGAGAATAACACTATCAATAGGGATTTTTACCTGGGCTATTGTTAAGAGGCTTAAAAAAGTAAATGCAATCGTGAATAGTATTTTCATGGATTTGAATTAGAGATTTTAAGAAGTAAAGGTCTTGCAAGTTTTGCGATTCGTACTGTTATTTTTAAAAAAATAATTTTGAAATTTAATCTGATTTACCTGGCAATAACTCTCTTTAAAATTGTAAGAAATCAACCACACAGGTTGGAAGTGATTATAGATTTGTCCTGCATATTCTTCTTTTTCGCCAAAGATTTCAAAGAAATGTTTTTTAGAAGGAAAGGTATTTTTCATACAACTTTTTAAGAAATTTATCCAGGAATAATGTAAAGTGGCACTAATAATTTGTCTGGTTATTTTCAATGCAAAAATACCGTGAATTAAGAAAGAATGCTGGCGAACTACACTTTAGCCTTTTTTTTCTTACTAACTTGTTTGCTTACATTCCATATTTGTTCTGTTACAGGTGCTTCAAGAAAAGCTTTGCGAAAGTCTGCGGAAGAGCCAAATTGTAATTGTTTAATTACCCGGTATTCAAAAGTGACTTTAAAATTTTTAGCTTTAAATGGCCACGGATCCACCGTTATGGTTTCGTCACTTATTTGTAAAAGGTAATACATCTTTTTATCGGGTCCTGTGCTGATTTCTAATTTGCGCTTCTCTGGTTGCAGTCGATTTTGGCAAAGAAGGAGGGAGAAGGCATCACACCATTCCATCAGATTATAAATGCGCAACGATTCTGCTTCTGTTATTTTTAATTCTTTGCGCCACTTATCCTGCAGGCTAGCTTGACTTTTTAAAAAATTTCTGCATACTGAATTATCAACAGCTTCTTCACGATAAAGGAACTCCATATGCAACGATGTTAGAAGTGCGATATATCGATTCTTCGTTTGCGTAAGAGTTGATAATTTCTCACAATGAGCAAGGTCAAATATTTTCATATCATAATTTAGTGGACCACCCTGGGGAGTAAGAACATTCTCACCATCCAATTCTACTTCCGCATCATCATGTTCTGCAATGGCAATTATAGTTTCAATCCATCGTTCCGGCCGATCCTTTACCTGCCAGTTTGTACAAATCTGGGCGGCTAATATGCCATGAGACCTTTGAGTCACCACATGCCAGCCATCTTCTTTATAGGTTACAATCATATTTTGTAATTGGATTTTATG
>JBDTEF010000353.1:0-4469 GCA_039922615.1 Ginsengibacter sp. | reverse complement strand
CCAATTATGATATCATAGCGCGCTTCCAGGGTGGGCCAAATGCAGGACATACCTTATATGTAGCCGGTAAAAAAATTGTGCTTCACCAGATTCCTTCAGGGATATTTAGAGAAGGTAAAATAAACCTTGTCGGTAATGGCGTTGTATTGGATCCGGTAATATTTAAAAAAGAATGTGAATCGGTTGCGTCATTTGGCGTAGATTATAAAAAATCACTTTTTCTGAGTGAAAGAGCACACCTCATTTTGCCAACTCACCGCGCACTTGACAGAGCAAGTGAATCTGCAAAGGGGACTTCAAAAATCGGTTCCACCTTGAAAGGAATCAGTCCTGCCTATATGGATAAAACAGGAAGAAATGGCTTACGTATCGGTGATATTCTTGATAAAAATTTTATTTCAAAATACATCAAACTTCGGTTGAAACACCAGAAATTGTTAGATAATTTTTCTTTCAATGATGATATTTCCTCAGATGAGGAAGAATTTTTTGAATCACTTGAATTTTTGAAAACGCTCCAGATTGTAAATGGTGAATATTTTATTAATAATGCCATTTCCAAGGGTAAAAAAGTATTGGCAGAAGGAGCACAGGGAAGCATGCTCGACGTAGATTTTGGCACTTTCCCTTATGTGACTTCGTCAAGCACAATGACAGGTGGTGTTTGCAGTGGTTTAGGAATCGCACCCCAAAAAATAAAAGAGGTAATTGGTATTACAAAGGCTTATTGTACGAGAGTGGGAAGCGGACCATTTCCCACTGAATTGAATGGTGAAATGGGAGAGAAGATTCGTCAGAATGGAAATGAATTTGGAAGCACAACAGGGAGGCCGCGTCGTTGTGGCTGGATTGATCTTGTGGCGCTTAATTTTGCCTGTATGATCAATGGTGTCACGCAATTAGTGATGACAAAGGCAGATGTGCTTGATACTTTGGATAAACTCCAAGTTTGTGAAAAGTATTTAATTAATGGACAGGAATCTACCGAGGTCCCTTTCCAGATGGATAAATTGGATATACAACCGGTATACAAAGAATTTGCCGGTTGGCAAAAAGATATTACTTCTATTAAAAATTATACGGAACTTCCCCGGGAAATGGATAATTATATTCATTTTATAAATGATTCACTTGGTGTACCGGTAAAATTCATTTCCAATGGTCCCGGAACTGACCAGATAATTGTCAGTTGATTTTTTATTAAATTTTTATAATAATCAAAAGAAATATTTAGAACAATTTATTATTTTTGTTTTGGAATACTACAAAAAAAAATGTTAAGCGATAAATTATAACAGATTATGAAATCAAAGTCAGAAAAACCAAAAGTTTCCGAAAAGAAAACGCCCAAATCAACTGGTCGTCCTGCAAAGAATACCAAAAAAGAATCAGAAGATGAAGATGATGAAGATGATGAATTAGAAGTGGAAGATGATTGGAATAAGGAAGACGCTGAAGATTTTGATCCGGACTTTGGGGAATTTGATATTCCAAAATCAAAGGCCAAAAAGGCATCCGGTAAAAAAGAGAAAGATGAAGATGATTTTGATGTAGAGGATGATCTTTTTGATGACAGTTTTGATGAGGAAGAAGACGATTTTTGATGCTCCGGTATCTACAAATTTAATGGTAGAAGATATTGCTTTATCCTGCCGCAAAATTTGATTTGTATAAATTTAAACTATATTTTAATTGCTGAAATTGGAAACAATTTCAGCAATTTTTTTTAGAAAAAAGTAAACCCAGGTTTAACAGGAAACTATTTTTTCTTTTTCTCTATCTTTTTCGCAGGTTTCATGTCCATAGAATTTGTCACCGCTCCGCTCAGTAATTCCCGGATACATTGATCAAGAATCGATAATTTTTTTTCATTAAAAATTTCCATCTTCTTTGATGGTAATTGAAGGTTGAATGTAGATCCTGTGGAGATTATTTTATCAAATTGTGGATTGTACCTGTCAAATTCCTCCTGGCTCATTTGAATATTTTCTGAGATAACTTTAGATTTATATCTTCCGGAAACGGGCAACTCTGAAAGATTTTCTTTTTCTTCATTGGAGATTTTCGGTGACACCATCAAAGTTTTATCATCAGAAAGACTGGAATAATTAAATTTGTCTCCATCCAAACCCACACTCTGTTTGGTTTCCATGATATAATGTGTCGCGATAAATTTCTTGACATGGTTTCTTGACTCTTCCGGTAAATAATACTGTAGCTTCCAAAAATTGCGGCTGCCACTTTTACGTATGGCAGTATATACACGTCCGGGGCCGCCATTATACGCTGCAATTACCAATAACCAGTCTTTTAAGTCTTTATAAAGGGTTAACAGATATCGTGAGGCAGCATTAGTGCTCTTAAAATAGTCTGTCCTATCGTCTGCCCACTCATTTACCTGCAGGCCATAATCTTTGGCTGTATAGCTCATAAATTGCCATGGCCCGCGTGCGCCTGCAGATGACAGAGCTGTACTTTTTAAATCACTTTCAATGACAGCAAGGTATTTCAATTCCCTTGGAAGTCCATACTGTGATAGGATGCCATCAATAAGGTTGAAATAAGGGGTAGCAGTTTTGCGTAAATTTTGAAGATATTTTGTGTGAGATTTTAGGTAATCAGACATATAACTTTCAGCATAAGGATTCACCTGGGATGAATATGGCATAGCCGCATTATATGTATAATTTTTGAAAAGATCTTTGAAGCCATATTTTGTAACCTCGCTAAGGTATTTTGCTTCTTCTTTTGCAGGAGCTTTTGATTTAATAACTTCATCTATAACTTTTTCCTCTTTTTTATCCTGCCGCGCAGTATCGTGTAATTCATACAAGGAGTCATTTTTTCCCTGGAAAAAGCTGAATGCGCTTGCCTGGTTGGAAAAAAATATTTGACCAAAAACTATAGTAAAAAGCAAGAACCATTTCTTCATTAAAAAATATTTTCTATCATGTGGCTTATATTCACCTTTCTTATAAAGATAAAGAAACGAGTTTGTATCCTGACTTCTTTTATAGTGGAATTGTACTATTCAATCGTTAAAACTGGTCGGTTTTTAGCATAAAAAAAGGTTTGGAAATCATCTTTTGAGATGAAATTCCAAACCCCTACTAATAAAAGAAACTATTTTGTTTCTTTTATAGCTTCAGCATTTTCGGTCGGCGGTACAATGTCTTTTTGTCTCATACCTGCATCAATCTCATTTTTCACCGTTTCTTTGGCGTCGTTAAATTCACGTACACCTTTGCCAATTCCTCGCATTAATTCCGGGATCTTTTTACCACCGAAAAATAAGAGGATCACCAGTATTATCAAAATCCATTCACTACCACCTGGCATGGCAAGAATAAGTTGAGGGTTGAATAACATGAGGACGATTTTAATTTTTTAGAATTCAAAGGTAAAGGATAAAATTACACTAAAAAGTGAGATAATTTTTTTTTAACGTGTTGTATAAAATCATTTTTTCAGTATTATAAATAGTAGAAATGACATAAAAAAAGCCGGATTATAAAATCCGGCTTCATAATATTTTCAAAATACTACTTCATTCTTTTTTCTTTGATACGTGCGCTCTTACCACTTCTTTCACGAAGGAAGTACAATTTAGCACGGCGCACTTTACCCACTTTATGTAATATAATGCTATCGATGTTTGGTGAAAAAACAGGAAATAAACGTTCAACACCTATTCCGTTGCTAATCTTACGAACTGTAAAGGTAGCGGTACCACCTTCGCCCTGGCGCTTGATCACATCTCCTTTGAAACTCTGGATACGCTCCTTAGTTCCTTCAACAATTTTATAATTTACGGTAATATTATCGCCGGCTTTAAATTTCGGCATTTCTTTTTTTGTAGTCAATTGTTCGTGTACAAAAGCAACTGCATTCATGGCTTTTTATTTTTGGATGGCGAAGGTAAGGTATTTTATTTTATACACTACCTAATTTAAAAGAAAAATAAAAGAAAGTGATTGTTTCAATATAAAACAGGAAAGATATCAATTAGCAAAACTTCCTGATTATTACCTGGCCACATTCACTGCTCTTTTTTCTCTTATAACTGTTACTTTTATTTGACCAGGATAAGTCATCTCAGTTTGTATTTTTTGCGCAATTTCAAAGCTTAGTTTATCACTTTCACCATCAGTTACTTTTTCTGCTTCCACAATTACGCGAAGCTCACGTCCGGCTTGAATGGCATACGCTTTTTCAACACCCTGGTAAGATACTGCGAGGTTCTCCAAATCCTTAATTCGTTGCAAATATTGTTGCATAATTTCCCTTCTTGCACCAGGTCTTGCACCACTCATGGAGTCACAGGCCTGCACCACCGGCGATATCACATATTTCATTTCTACTTCATCATGATGCGCACCAATGGCATTGCATACTGCCGGATTTTCACCATATTTTTCGGCCAACTTCATACCCAACAGCGCATGGCTTAATTCAGTTTCTTCATCGGG
>JBDTEF010000352.1:0-12731 GCA_039922615.1 Ginsengibacter sp. | reverse complement strand
GTGATTGATCCAATAATAATTTCAAATCTTTTTTGATAAAATACGCCGCTCCTTCTGAATTACCTTCTCCATTTTCTATTAATGGAACCCATAGCGGGCAGGCTTGTTGAAAAATGGTTGCTTCAGGAAAAAACTTTTCTATCTCGATCACATAAGATTCCGACTTAATAGTTCCTTTTGTTCCAACTACGCCTATATGCCCCGTGGTAGAAAAATGTCCAATCACTTCAGCAGTTGGCCTAATAACGCCTAAAACGTTTTTACCATCGTTCCTTTCCGGAAGATCATTTTGCTGAATTGTTCTTAATGCTTTTGCCGATGCAGTATTGCAGGCAAGAATAATTAACGGGCAACCCTGGGCAAAAAGCCATTGTGTGCACTCTTTGGTATATTGGTATACAGTTTCGTAAGATCTCGTTCCATAAGGGGTTCTGGCGTTGTCACCCAGGTAAATGAAATCGTATTGAGGCAACAGTTTCCTGATCTCTTTTAATATGGTTAGGCCTCCATATCCCGAGTCAAAAATACCAATAGGTGAAGTTCTCATTTGTCAAAAATAAAACAAGCCATCCGGTTTTAATGGATGGCTTGTTGAAATAAATAAATTATCTATTTTATTTTTTCCCTGGCATTGCAGCAGCAGGTGCATCTTTTAAGTTTAATTTTTTCTTCACAAGTGGACCAATGTCACTTGAAGGTGGCATTACGATCAGCGCTTCTCTAGGTAATACATAAGTAAACCCATTTTCCTTAGCTACATCTTCGATAGCGGTTTGCAATTTTTTCTGAATCGGACCAGACAATTCCTGGCGTTTCATTTCGAATTGATTTTGCATTTTTTGATCTTCCTGGCCCAGGTCTGCAACCTGCTTCTGAAGTTCTGTTCTTTTTACTTCTTTCAAACTCGCACTCATAGAACTTGAATCTTTGTAAAACTTCTGAACAGCTTCATTAAATGCAGCTTTTTTATCCTCAGAATTCTGAACAAGCGATTGTTGGAATTGATCCAATTCAGTTTGAACAGTGCGTGCTTCAGGCATCAATTGTATAATCTCATCGGCACTTATATAGCCAATTTTTTGTGCATTCACACTAGAAAATCCCAATATTCCGGCAGAAATAAAAAGGAAAGTAAGAAATTTTTTCATTTTTTGTTTTCGATTTGTTTTTAGTAAAGTGTTTAAAATTATAATTTACGCTGCATGTGCCTTTGGTGTTTGTCAATTATTTAACACCTAATTCTTTAAGCACATCATCACTTTTATCAAGTTTTGGGTCGGCAAATATAACAGTTATTCCTTCACTTTTATCTAAAATGAAATCATATAATTTTGCCACAGCCATTTTTTGAATCGCGTTGTAAACTTTGTCCTGTATAGGTTTTATTAATTCCTGGCGTTTTTTAAATACATCGCCTTCAAAGCCAAATCTTTTTCTTTGCAGGTCGCGTACTTCTTTCTCTTTGTTAAAAAGCTCATCTCCCCGCTTCTTTTTTAATTCATCACTCAACATTACCTGCTCAGCATCAAAATCTTTATACATTGCATTAAGCTCAGCAGATTTCTTGTCTATTTCCTGCTGCCACATTTCGCTAAACTGATCAAGCTTTGTCTGGGCTTCTTTATAGTCAGGAATTTTATCCAAAATATATTTGGAATCAATTACAGCATAACGTTGCGCCATGGTAGCCGAGCCAATTAATATAAACGCGCATAATGCAAATAATGTTTTTTTCATAATAAATGTTTTAATGAATTATTGTTAATGATAAAACCTTTTCTTAACGGAAAACCCATATTCACTTAGTAATGAATTATTCAGGTTCCTGTCCAAGCATAAAGGTGAATTTAGCTGCTCCTTTTATTCCTGTATTACCATTTATTCTATCAAGGCCAATGCCATAATCAAATCCTAATAAGCCAAACATCGGAAGGAAGAATCGCATACCAACTCCCACTGACCGGCGTAAGCGGAATGGATTGTAATCTTTAAAATCGTACCAACCGTTTGCTGCTTCAAAGAAGGCAAGCCCGTAAATGGTACTTGATGCACTCGTACTAAATGGATACCTTAATTCTAAAGTATATTTATTGAATATGGTAAAAAATTCTTTTGCACTGCTTATGTCAGGATTGATCTTTGGGTCAGAATTATCATAAACCGGGTAACCACGGTGAGCGATAATATCGTAACCTAATAAGCCATAGTTATTACTCAAACCTGCGTCACCTAATTGAAAACGTTCAAATGGTGAGGTAATTGTCTTGTTGGAATACCTGCCAAGGAAACCATATTTAGCCGAAGCTTTCAAAATAAACTGGCGATTGTGGTCTTCACCGCGCGCCCTTCCTATTGGCACATACCAATCTGCTGTAAATCTTTCTTTATGAAATTCAACAAATTTATATTGATCCACTTTTGCCTGTTCTGCATCACTTCTAAACAAGGAGTATGGTGGAGTAAGCTGTGTGCTAAAAGTAAAATTACTACCACTTGTCGGAAAAATTGGATTCGGACCGGAAGAGTTTCTTGCCAATGTCAGTTTTAAACTGACATTATTGGAAATACCTGATGTAAGCCCTGGGAAAATATTGTAATTCCTCAATTGGTAACGTTGGTAATTTAATTGGTAGATCAATGAGAAGAAATCATCAGGCCATTTTAATTGTTTACCCAGAGATACACTAATACCAGTCGTTTTTATGTAAGATGAATCTGCAAATGATTTGTCATAAAATCCAGTCCTTGGATTATAGGCATTGGCATATTTTGTATCGTAATATCCAATGGTAAATGAATTTCTTTTTTTACCACCAAGCCAGGGCTCAGTAAATGAAAAGTTGTAGGACCGGAACTGTTTACCATTACTCTGGGCACGCAAACTTAACTTTTGTCCATCACCCACCGGTAAAGGATCCCATGCCTTACCTTTAAAAATATTATAGATGCTAAAGTTATTGAAAGTAACACCCAGCGTGCCTGTCAATCCAATACCACCACCAAATCCTGCTGAAAGTTCTAATTGGTCAGAAGATTTCTCCTCAAGATTCCAGGTAATATCCACTGTGCCATCTGCGGAATTAGGAACTACACCCGGACTAATTTTCTCTGCATCGAAATAACCCAGCTGAGTCAATTCCCGAATTGTCCTGATAATATCCTGGCGGCTAAATTTCTCTCCTGGAACTGTTCTTAATTCGCGCCTGATTACATATTCTTTTGTCCTGGTATTTCCTGTTATTTCCACTTTGCCAATAGTGGCCTGGCCGCCTTCTCTAAGCCTGATCTCATAATCAATAGTATCATTATAAACCGCTGTTTCTACAGGGTCAATATTGAAATATAAATATCCATCATCCTGGTACAAGCTGCTAATATCTCCTCCATCGGGCGAAGGGGAAGTACCTAATTGTTTATTCAATCGGCCTGCATTAAAAATATCACCTTTTTTAATACCTAACATTACATTTAATATAGAATCAGAGTATTTGGTATTTCCTTTCCAGGTGATATTACCAAAATAATACTGGTGACCTTCGCTTAATTTAAGCGCGACATCCATATCCTTTTTATCGTTATAAGTTGTGTCTGCAAGAATATCTGCATCCCTGAAACCAAGCGAGTTATAGTAATCCAGTATGTGGCCTTTGTCCTCTTCAAATTTCTTTTCATTGAATTTTGCAGAACTAAGTAATTTAAAACGGAAATAGGGGTCTAAAAATTCTTTCGTCTTCGAAGGGATCAACGGGCCATTATTCTTAAGGTATTCGTTAAATGAAATGTAGTTGGTTTTTGAGGAATCATATACATTATGATTGATAGTTGGGAATAAAGTAATGCGGCTTTTTTCTTTGGTACCTTTTAATTGCTTTTTTAATGTGAGATCGGAGACAGCTTCGTTTCCTGCAAAATATATCTCATTAATCCTTACTTTTTCATTCTTATTAACGACAAAGGTGATATTCACAGAATTAAAAGCTTTTGGATCTTTTGATTCAATGGCCTCAACTTCTACATTTCTAAATCCTTTTTCTACATAGAATTTTTTTATCACATCAATGGCGCGCATTTTCATGCCTTCTGTTACTCTTTTTACTTTACCTTTTTCCAGGTCCATCTTTGGTGTTAAATCGTCAGACTCACTTTTGCTGATTCCTTTAAATTTGAAAGCAGTTAGCGTTGGACGATCGACAATATGTAATTCCAGGGATATTTTATTTCCAACAAGATTGGTAATATATACTTCTACGTTTGATACCAGACTTTGGTTCCAAAGGTTATTGATCGCTTTTGCAAAAGCATCTCCACCCGGCAAAACTATTTTATCCCCCACTGCAAGGCCTGAAATCGAGATAATTAAATTAGGATCAAGACCTGAAGTACCCGTCACCTTTACATCAGAAACGATATATTCTTTTTGATTCTTGGCATTAAATATGTTTTCCAATTCAGGATTGACGGAGGTAGGCAATGTATCTACATTCGCACGAACCGGGGGAACAGTATCATTATTATTAACCTGTGCTGAAGCAAGTGTTTTGGCAGTAATAGCGATAACTATCAAGAATAGAATCTTGTAGATCTTATGCATTAAATCGATTTTAATAGGGCGGCAAGTTAATTTCAATTATTAAAAGTTTATGTTAAAACAAAAGCGGAATTGAATTACAAAATTGAATGGGTAAATTTTACCATTTTGTATAGGTATTTTCTGGGATAGGAGTTGTAGCTATTAGGTTGTGGATATCATTTTTCACAGTAAACAGGCTCATATCTTCCGGGTAGTTAAACACGTCATCTTTTAAGTTAATTGCTCACTTGTTTTTCCAAATCTTCTTTCCCTGTTTTGATAATCGAGTAATGCTTCATAGAGGTTTTGTTTCCGGAAATCGGGCCAAAGTGTTTCTGTAAAATATAATTCAGAATAGGCGAGCTGGTACAATAAAAAATTACTTATACGATATTCTCCACTAGTGCGGATCATGAATTCAGGGTCCGGATATTGTGCGGTACAAAGGTGTTGTTGAAATAATTCAGAGGTAATATCCTCCGGCGATAACTGTTTTTTTTGTATTTCACCGGCAATTGATCTTACTGCATTTTCTATCTCCCACCTGCTGCTATAACTTATTGCCATGATGAGATGTAAACCTGTATTATTTTCCGTTTCCTTACAGGCTTCTGTAATTTCATTTCGTGCGGATAGTGGTAACATAGCCTTATTTCCTATTACATGAAGGCTTATATTATTTTTATTCAAAGTGGGTACTTCCTGGTGTATTGTTTGCACCAATAATTCCATCAGGCCACTGACTTCATCTTCCGGCCTGTCCCAATTTTCAGTACTAAAAGCATATAATGTGAGATATTCAATGTTTAATTCAGCACAAGCTTCAACAATATTTCTGACACTTTCCACGCCGTTATAATGGCCAAATAGACGATCCTTACCTTTTTCTTTTGCCCATCGGCCATTTCCATCCATAATAATTGCAATATGCCTTGGCATTCTTTCTGCAATTAATTTATCTTTTATGTCCATGGATTGTGAGATGTGAGAAGAAGTAAGATGTAAGATGTGAGATGTGAGATGTGAGAAGTAAGTTGTTTAAAGTGAGATGTAAGAAATTCTCTAATTGTCCTTTGCCTTTTTGCCTACTTCCTAAAGCCTGAAACTATCTAACAGTCGGGCACTTATAAGAAGAAATATTAAAAGAAACACCAATCTCTGCAATCATGTATTGATCTTTTTGCTTACTAAAACCGCGTTGGCGACCTTCTACTCCAATTGGATCTCCGGATACATACGATCTGTCTTGCATAATACCCGCAAGTGATTTTCCGGAAGGTGCAGGAAATTTATCTATGCCTATATAGGTAGTACTTACATCATCGAGATAATCGGTAGTAGTAAAACGGTGGGTGACTTCGAATGAAATATTGACAGCTTCTGAAAGCGCAAATTTAATCCCAAAGCCAATAGGAAAGCAAAGAGCCATTGTTCCATAAGCTTTTCTACCTTCATAAAACGTTTGCCCTTCTGTATTCAAAGGCCGCAAATATACTTTTTCAGAATTGTAATAGGCATATGGATCATAACTAAAAACACCAATGCCTAAAGTGGCATACGGCGTAAATGCATGTGCGTCCTGGGAAGGTACAAATTTGAAAAAATTAAAATCGCCTGTTACTGCAAATTCATAAATATTTGTATTAAAGCTAAGATTTCTTCTTCGCTGGTATTCATTAGGGCTATAGGTATCACTGTAACCTAACCTTGCATAATGCCCCATGATCCGCATGCCGATATAATTGCCAAACTGTTTTCTGAAAAAAGCACCAACGGCCAGTTTCGGCCTGTCTATCGCTCCACGGTTATTAATATCACCAAAATAATGAGCCAGACCAACGGTAACTCCAAATTCTCCACTTTGCACATTTGCATAATCTACCTGCCCAAAAGAAGCAGTAGATAGTAGAAGAAAAATTAAAAAAGGAAAAACGGATTTTTTCATCGTAGAAAGATAACAAAGAAGCACGAAAATAAAAGATTGTAATTACATTTTGAAAAAAATCTTTTTATATCTCTCTTTTCTTTAGTTTCTTTTATCCAAACCCCATGAAAGTTTATTTCTTATCGTCTGTAAAAAATTGTTTTCATTTAGTCGCACGAGGTTTATGCCGAATGCTTCTTTACGAATCGCCAGCAATACTTCTTTGCTCACTATTTCCCTACGACTGTCAAGTGTACATAAAAATCCATCCGTACGCCCTTCCACTTCAAAAGAAATAACAGAATCATCCGGAATTACCAATGGACGAATATTTAAATTATGAGGCGAAACAGGTGTAATTACAAAACTCGCAGAATCGGGGAATACAACAGGGCCATTACAACTCAATGAATAGCCTGTGGAACCTGTAGGCGTAGAAACGATCAGCCCATCAGCCCAATAAGTATTTAAAAATTCACCATTGAGGTAGGTGTGAATTTTGATCATGGGAGAAGTATCCTTTTTATGGATGGTAAACTCATTTAACGCATACGCATGGCCTGTAAATAATGGCATATTGGCATCCAGGTGTACCAATGTTCTTTTATCAACCACAAAAGAATGTTTTACCAGGGAATCAATGGCAGAATGGATTTCGTCCTTTCCAATGCTTGCCAAAAAACCTAAACGGCCATAATTTATTCCCAGGACAGGAATACCCCTGTCACCAACATAAGTAATAGTATCGAGCAGTGTACCATCGCCGCCAAGACTTATGATAAAATCAATGTTGGTTAAATCACTTGGGCAATTGAAGGTGGAATATTTATCTTCAATAGTGACGGAAGAATAAAATTGGTTGAAGAAATCCTGGTAGATGACCGGCTCAATTTTATAATGGGAGAATTCACGCAATAATAACTTTAAGCCTTCCAGTTGTTCAGATTCCAATCCACGACTATATATTGCTATTCGCATAATTTCTTCATTATTTATTTGCAGAAACGAACAAAATCAAGGATGCAAAAATAATCCCTTTTGACCTAATTGGTTTAAACTGAATTCTACACCCAACTTTACATCGTAAAGCGTTACGATATCTATTCCGAAGCCCCCGCTGAAAAGCATTTTATTATTCAATTTCGATTTTTCCCGGCTGAATGAACTACCTGCATCAGCATATGTTTTTGCATACAATGTAAAAGGTATTTTATTATAAGTAGCAGAATTAATGCCGGTAGGAATCGTGAATTTGGCAATTCGTTTTTTCAGATCCACCTTTCCGAAGCCGAACGCAAACCCATCAATTACGAAATATTCGTAACCCCTTAAATAATTTTCATCGTATCCAAGCGCCCTGGAATTAAAATAGGCCGGCTCAAAAGGAAATTGGACAGATCCTTTGACACGACAGCTCAAAAACCATTGATATCCCAACGCAGTATATTTTTCGTAGCCGGCTTCTACTGAAATATTGTTGATTCCGCGTTTTAATAAAACGCCTTTTTTCTTGAGTATTAGGGTAGCCATCTTCCCTTTCAATGGATATAGTACATTATCTACATCAGTATATTGAAGTTTATACTGAAGTTCAAGCAAATTGGTAAAATGGTTACTGGTCTTAAAATAGGAAGGATTATAAAAAGTGACGATTGAATCAGCTACATCAATGTGGCGGAATTTTACAGAGAAAGTTTCTTTATTCTTAATTTTTTTCCGGATGGTTAAAGCTGCTGTCACATACCATTCATTCTGTACAAACCGATCATTTTTGTAATAAATTAATTTGTTTTGAAAATCAGTTATATAAGGTATTTGCCTTGTCTGTTCTATGCCCGCACCTAGTTTCAGGCCTTTCGTAAGTTGCCGGTTGATGTAAGGAATGGCATATTCAAATGAAATATTTCTATTGAAACCATTGATTAATATCAAAGAAAAAGGATCACGGCGACCGGTAAAATTATAGTGCGTAAAATAGATACCATAGCTGATTCTTTTTAAATCGGCATCATAAGTCTTCACCCAATCATTGAATGATCTGTCCGCCAGTTCTACATAAGGAATTGGGAAAATATACCACCTTTCTTTTAAGATGATAATGATGTCCGCCTGGTCATCATTTCTTAATTGGGAAAATACATTGACTGTTACAAAAAGGGTAGTATTGTAAATTAATTCCCTGGTTTTTTCTACCTCATTCGGCAAATCATTTAATGCGATGCTATCTCCTTTTTTAAAAGGAATTTCGCGTAGAATGACATAATTTTTTGTGCGATCATTTCCTGTGATGACAATGTTGTTGATGGCAATCTTTTTATTGCTGTCTACGGTTGTGCCGTTTTTTGTGCTATCAACCTGGTTGATCTGTGCCTGTAAACAAAATGAAACAAAAAATAAAATGGAAAGAATCAAAATAAATTTAATCCCTCTACACATGACAAAATACCGGCAAAAAGTAATTTGTATCGTTTTGGTAGAATGCAGCAAATCAATGGCAATTATATATCGAGATAATTCATTAAATTCTGGTAGTTGCTACTGATCTCATTTTCAAATAATTCTTCACCTGAATAAAAGAGTACTGAATATTCATACCGCTCAAAGGAGGCAATGATGGTAGATATTTCGCGTTTATTTATCTGTAACGTTACCTGTAACAATGGCGACGGTGGTTGGTGATAAATATTGAGATGAAGTATAATGGCACCATCACTTTCTACAATACCATTGATTTCTGAAATAGATAATTTGGTGGCTTCTATTTCAAATACCACCAAAGCGCCAAACTCATTGGCTCCGCATAGATCTCCCATCGCTTTTATCAAAGAGAAATCATGGATGGCGCCCACAAATTCATGTGAATCATTTATGACAGGAATCAGATTCGTCCTATAAAGATTATACACAGCAACAGCATTTAAGAAATGTTGTGCTTCATTGACGGATGCCGGGAGTAAATTTTCTCTAAAAAATTCTACCGGAAGGGTACTATCATTTTTGCCTGCAAGATCATCTTTACTTATTAATCCGAGATAAAGCTGGTCATCTACAACCGGCAAATGAGATACTTTATACTCAGACATTAATTGTAAAGCCTTTGCTGACGTATCATCCAACTTTAATGGTGGAATGGAGGTATCTGTAATTTGTAAAGTTGTCATTTATAAATAGTGAGATTGATCTGAAATTTAAATGCTTCCTATGAAAAGACAAAATCAATCAGGCATTGGTTGCAACATTCCCATTCAACTTTGACAAAAATCCCATCAGTACTTTATTAAATTCTTCGGGAACTTCCATCATGGGCGCATGTCCACATTTGTCAATAAAATGAAGTTCACTATTTGGAATCAGTTTATGAAATTCTTCTGCAACAAATGGCGGAGTAATTGTGTCGTTTTGCCCCCATATCAGGCAGGTAGGTTGTTGTATGTTTTTTAATTCTTCGCCAAGATTATTCCTGATCGCAGATTTCGCCAAAGAAATTATTTTAATAACTTTCAACCTGTTATTAGTTATTTCAAAACATTCATCTACCAATTCATCTGTTGCCATTGCCGGATCGTAAAACGTAAGCTGTGTCTTTTTCCTGATGTATTCTTTATCGCCCCGCTTAGGATAACTGTCGCCCATAGCACTTTCAAACAAACCGGAACTTCCAGTTAGAATCAATGATTTCACTCTTTCGGGATTCTTTAAAATATAAACCAATGCGACATGGCCACCCAGGGAATTACCCAATAAATGTACATTTTTATAATCGCGGTGCTCAATAAATCTTTTTACAAATTTTTGCAAACCGCCCACAGTTGTATTCAACAGATCGAGCTCAAAAAGAGGAAGAAGGGGGACAACAACTTTGTACGAATTTTTAAAATATTCTACCAGGTGTGTGAAGTTACTTAAGGCACCAAAAAGGCCATGCAAAAGAACAAGTGGTTCTCCTTCGCCTACTTCTATATATTTGAACTTCCCTTCCTGTTTTAATTGATATTCCATCTTTTTATTAATCCGCAACATTTTGTATTGGCGGATTTTTTGCTAAAATAAATGTTTCTAAGCGAAATGTCAGCGCTTATTTCAATTATGAATGATCTTTTAGAAGGAAAGGGCTTTATTTTAGTACATTAATTCCCAAATTCTTTCCAGGAAATCCAATTCTACTGAAATGAACTTTTTAAATTACGGCACATACAAAAATTGATTTAGGAAACTTTGGTAGCTAAACCCGCAAAGAATAATTGTAATTCATTAAATAGACCTTTGAATACAGGAATAATTTTACCCAGATTGTCAATAACAGCCGGCCCCCATGGAGATATGAAATGATACATGCCTGATTGAGCTACAGTAGACGAATCAACCATGGAAACTTTTTCTGCAAAAAATAAAATCACACTAAAAATAATCGTATAAATGATCGCGTATAAAATGATACCGCCCATTTTATCGATCCAGCCAAGCATGGCCAATTGAAGTGATTTTTGAATAATACGGGCACCAATATTTATGATTAAAATTACGGCAATAAAAACCAAAAAGAAGCTTAGAACAGGAAGCCATTTTGTAGTGCTTGTAGAAGATCCGGCAAAATGGTGCGCCACCACTGAAGATAATTTCAATGCGGCTGCCAGACCGATGATAAATGCCAGCAATGAGAAAATGCCAACTACCAGGCCCTTGGTAAATCCTTTAAAAATGGCATACAATAAAATAATAAAATACGCTACATCAATGATCATGGGGAAGTATACATTATTAGTTCGGATTGAAAAAACTGCAGTAATTCAATATAACTCCTGGCCGTTTCTTTAGTGATTTTACGACTTCAGGTTCATGTTCTTACGGCCCTGGTAAAGTAGGCTGGGTTTATGTCTTGGCGAAACATGTTGAATAGTTTATTCATCCAATAAACCAAGTCGTAGTTGTGTTATAGTGTAGCGCCAAAATAAAAAAATTCAGTAATCCAATAAACTATTCAAACTGAAGTGCCATTGTACATTCCTTCGCGAACAACCCTGAAGAAATTTATTACCCTAATAAACTTTTCACTACTGCTGAAATAGTTTTACCATCTGCCTTTCCTGCCAATTCTTTATTGGCAGCACCCATTACTTTGCCCATATCTGCTGCTGATTTAGCGCCGGTTTCTTCAATGATCCGGGAAATTATTTCCTTCATTTTTTCCTCACTCATTTGTTCGGGAAGAAATTTTTCTATGACTTGTATCTCCTCTCTTTCTTTTACAGCAAGGTCTTCACGATTTTGTTTCTCAAATATCTCTAATGAATCTTTTCTTTGTTTCACCAATTTTTGAAGCATTTTTAATTCTTCGCTTTCCGAAATCTGTCCGCTAAAACCTTCGGCCGTTTTTGCAATAATGATCGCGCTTTTAATGGCACGTAATGCACGCAAGGCACCATCACTTTTACTTCTCATGGCATCTTTAAGGTCGCCCATTACTTTTTCTTCCAGAGACATATTTTTGGTTTTTAAATTATTATTAATAGTTGAAGTCACAAAATGCTACTAGACTATTTTTGTTTCTCCTGCTCCATTTTTACAAATTTATCATGAAACTGCGCGGCAAATACTTTTATATCATTCGACAGTTCTGCATTTTGTGTGGCTCTTAAAAACGTGTCGCCCATGGTCACAAAAACCTGGTGGTAAAAATCAGCCATTTCATCTACCATCATATCTTTTGTCCAAAGATCTATCCGCAAGGCAGATTTATCCATGCTATCCCAAAAAGCAACACACATCGCCTTTGCAGATTGTGGTTCTTCAGCAGTACTTCCTGTAGCATTCCAGCTAATTTTCTGAGGCACCTTTTCTGCATCAAGCAGTACTTTTATATTTATAGTAGATTCTATCATAATTCGGTGCAAATTTAAGGGATTTCAATGGCAGAATTAAAATTGGACATTATCGACTGCTAAAAATTTATCGGATTCAAAATAAATTACAGCAGCATTAACGTGGTTCGTGAATCCGAATAACGGAAGCTGATACCATCAGAACAACTATCTATTTATCTGGTTTTAAATGATCATTTGAAAAGCGCAAAATTATATTGAAAGTTGGCATTTTTTTTTGAGGAATGGACAGAAATTCCGACCTCTCAAACCATAATTTGGATTTTTGTATAAAGGTTTTTCCCGGGCAATAATTTTTTTAGCAGCTTATTTACCTAAATACTACCGTTTAAATAAATATAGAAAATCGGGTCAAAAT
>JBDTEF010000351.1:0-3240 GCA_039922615.1 Ginsengibacter sp. | reverse complement strand
GCTGTTTGAATGGCACCGCCAAAAAGTAAGAATTTCTCTGTTAAAGTCGTCTTTCCTGCATCCGGATGGGAAATAATGGCAAAAGTCCTACGCTTTTTTATCTCCCTGATTAGTTTGGAATTCACTTCCGGTGTAATATTCTCTGCCTGCATCCTATATTTAAAAATTTGGATGCAAAGGTAGTTAATGTAAAAATTGGAAATTGTGAAAATATGAAGTCGTTAAGCATTTAAATGTTGTTAATCATTTGCTCAAATATTCTATATCAGACGAAAACCCATCCTACAGCACCATCCTCCATAATTTAATTACCTTACTTTTGCCACCTAAAATAAGAAATATGGAATTCAATTTGTCGGAAGAACAATTAATGATCAGGCAGGCAGCGAGAGACTTTGCGAATAATGAATGTTTGCCTGGCGTAATTGATAGAGATGAGCATCAGCGTTTTCCCAAAGAGCAGGTGGAAAAATTGGCGGATCTTGGGTTTTTGGGAATGATGGTAAGTCCTGAATATGGCGGAAGTGGGTTAGACACGGTAAGTTATGTGCTTGCTATTGAAGAGATAAGCAAAGTAGATGCAAGTACTTCGGTATGTATGAGTGTCAATAATAGTTTGGTATGTTATGGTGTGGAAGCTTACGGCACACATGAGCAGAAGGTAAAATACCTGACGCCGTTAGCACAAGGAAAAAAAGATGGCGAATTATATTTGGGCGCATTTCTACTAAGTGAGCCTGAGGCCGGCAGCGATGCTACTTCTCAAAGAACAACTGCAGAAGAAAAAGAGGATCATTATTTACTAAATGGTGTAAAAAACTGGATTACAAACGGAAATAGTGCTTCAGTTTATATTGTGATGGCCCAAACTCATCCTGAAAAAGGTAGTCATGGTATAAATGTTTTTATAGTAGAAAAGAATTGGCCTGGTGTAGTTGTTGGCGCCAAAGAAAATAAGTTGGGTATACGCGGTAGTGATACGCACAGCATCTCCTTTGCTGATGTAAAAGTGCCGAAAGAAAACAGGATTGGTTCAGATGGATTTGGTTTTACCTATGCCATGAAAACTCTTTCAGGTGGGAGAATTGGCATCGCAGCACAGGCATTAGGATTGGCATCTGGCGCGATGGAAAGGTCGATTGCTTATTCAAAAGAAAGAAAAGCATTCGGCACAGAAATAATGAATCACCAGATCATTCAGTTTAAACTGGCTGATATGGCCACCCGTATTGATGCATCAAGATTACTTTGTTTTCGGGCTGCGTGGCAAAAGGATAATCACCAGAGTTATACAGAAAGCGCTGCAATGGCAAAAGTTTTTGCAAGCGAAACTGCTATGTGGGCTACTACAGAAGCAGTTCAAATACATGGTGGGTATGGTTATGTGAAAGAATACCATGTAGAAAGAATGATGCGCGATGCTAAAATAACCCAGATATATGAAGGCACTTCAGAAGTACAGAGAATTGTAATTGGAAGAAGTATTTTAAGATAATTTTGCTACTTATTTGAATTAATTTAGAAAATGTACAAGATTAATTTTGTACATTTTTTTTTGAATTGAATCAATAAATTGACAAACGAGAGCGGTGCTATATTAAGTGCACAATTTCATTCACCTTTTTAAATTTAAAATATTTTGGGAATAAATATTAATATATTTCATGAAATCAAAAAAGAATTAGATGCAACTAAAACCACACTGGTGGCCGTTTCTAAAATACAATCAGAAGAAAGTATTCTGAAACTATATGATGCAGGCCAGCGGGATTTTGGCGAGAATTATGTACAGGAATTATTGACTAAATATGAGCATTTACCCAAAGATATCAATTGGCATTATATAGGACATTTACAATCAAACAAAGTGAAATATATTGTACCATTTGTTTCATTGATACAAGGTGTTGACAGTGAAAAATTATTGACAGAAATCAATAAACAATCTTTAAAAAACGATCGTATCACTGATTGTTTACTCCAGGTACACATCGCAGAGGAAGAAACAAAATTTGGTTTTGATAAAAATGAATTGGAACATTTCTTTTCCAATGAAAATAATTTAAAAAATGTAAGGATTCGGGGGTTAATGGGAATGGCTTCCTTTACGGACGATAAAACAAAAGTCAAATCCGAATTCCTGCAATTAAAAAATTCATTTGACGAATATTTTAATGGCAATATATCCGTAGAACCTAAGCCTATCTTATCAATGGGAATGAGTGGCGACTACAAAATGGCGATTGAAGAAGGAAGTAATATGGTAAGAATTGGGAGCTTATTATTTGGCGCAAGAATATCATAAGCAAGGGTAAAGATTTTTTAACAAATATTCCATACCATTCACTTTAGTATTTGGTTAAATTTGAACTTAAATTATTTTAATTTGAACGCACACGCGGTACATAACCCTTTCGAAGCAGAAAAAAATAAAAAGGCAATGCTTTATACAGCCATTGTTTGCGGCCTTTTTTTAATCCTTGCTATTTTTTATACCTGGCCTTTACAGGTTCCTCCTGTAGCCATCGTTCAGGATTTAATAGACGTGAACCTGGGTAACGAATCAGAAGGATTTGGCGATGTGCAACCTTTGGTACCCGGAGATCGTGCACCTGAAAATCAAAGTGTGCCATCTGCAGCAGTCGCTATAAAACATCATGAAACTCCCTCCCAGCCAATCTCTGCAGATGAAACAGGGGATGTAAATGCTGCACAGGTATTAAAGGCAGAAAAACCAAAAGAACCTGCAAAAGTTGTCAACAAAGAAACTGCTGTAAAGCCGTCTAAAAGTATCAACCCATCACCAATTGTAAATCCGAATCCTACGCCACCAAAACCAAAAGCACCCGTTTATAAAGGTGGTACAGGTACAGGCGGAAATGGTGCTGACCAGGATAATGGATATAGAAACCAGGGTTATAAACCAGGTGGAACTGGTGATGCAGGAAGTCCTGATGGAAAACCTGATGCCTATGGTGACTCGCCTGGCGGCAAGAGTGGTGTGAGTGTTATACGGGGATTATCAGGAAGACGACCAATTCATTTTCCTTCCATGACTGATAATTTTAATGAAAATGCGAAAGTATATGTAGATATTAAAGTAGATGCTTCTGGAAAGGTAACTGCAGCCAGTATTGCAAAGGGTACCACTACTTCAAATACTTCACTTAGAAATATTGCCATAGAAAAAGCAAAGCAACTAAAATTTCCTGCCAGTGACAATTCGATTGAAAATGGAAC
>JBDTEF010000350.1:0-2562 GCA_039922615.1 Ginsengibacter sp. | reverse complement strand
TAAGATTCTTTCTGTCTTTCCACGGCTCATTTGCGCATAAACCACATTATAGTTCAACTCTTCAAATCCTAATAATTTGGTAGTTAATTTTCTGTCGATAGGAAAAGAGGAACCGAAGCCCGCGGCAGAACCCAAAGGATTTTTATTGGTGATCTCCCAGGCACCATGCAAGGTAATCAGATCATCCACAAGGCTTTCTGCATAAGCTCCGAACCAGAGACCGAAGGAACTGGGCATTGCCAGCTGAAAGTGAGTGTAACCTGGTAAAAGATCTGCTTTGAATTTTTCACTTTGTGAAATCAATAAATTAAAAAAATCATTCACAATATTTACCAACTCCTCAATTTCATTTCTTAGAAAAAGTTTCAGATCCAAAATAATTTGGTCATTTCTTGATCGTGCAGAATGAATCTTTTTGCCAGCATCCCCTAGTTTTTTGGTGAGAATAAATTCTACCTGGGAATGAATATCCTCCACTCCTTCATCCAGCGAAAAATCTCCCTCTTTGATATCGTGATATATTTCTTTTAACCCGTTTTGCAATTGATGCAATTCTTCCTTTGAAAGTAAACCAACTTCTGCCAGCATTTGTATATGCGCTAGTGAACCCAGCACATCATAACGCGCCAAAAACATATCCAGTTCACGGTCTTTACCAACGGTAAATGTCTCGACTTCTTTTAATGATTCAGTATTTTTTTGCCAGAGTTTCATTTTAATAGATAGATATTTTTAATTTCCTTCAGACAGGTAATGTCGTTTTTGCAATAATAGCTCCTTTTTAAATTAATGTATTAGAATAGATTCAAAAAAATATTACAATTACACATTTCTAACATTGAAAAGATTATTATTTTACGCTTTCATAATCAATTACTAATTCAGAACGGCATTTTGATTTCTATTATTTTGTTATTATAAATGTTATTAACTTCATTCTATGCAAATATATCGAGCCCGCATTACAAAAATCGGAAATTCCAAAGGAATTCGGATTCCAAAAGAATTGGTTTCAACGCTGAACTGTACTGAAGTGATGTTAGAAAAAACTGATAACGGAATTCTTATAAAACCAGCATTTGAAATTCCACCTCTGAAGGAATGGGGGAAACTGTTTTCTAAAGTTGATAAAACTGATGAAGATGATTTTAAAGATTGGGAGGTAACATTAAATGATGGATTAGATGATTAAAAGTTTCAGAAAATGGGAAGTTATATTAGTAAATTTGAATCCTGTTATTGGATCAGAAATGGCTAAAGTAAGGCCATGTTTGATAGTTTCACCCAATGCTGTAAACAGCGCTTTAAATACTCTTATTGTTGTTCCTTTTACCACAACTATTAAAAAATATCCAACAAGAATAATTACCAATCATAAAGGGCAGCATGGTTCCCTGGCGTTTGATCAAATAAAATCCATCGATAAAAGCAGAGTAATAAAAAAAGATAGTGAACTGGATAGGAATTTACGGGAAGCAGCAACCACACTCCTTCAGGTAATGTTTTCAGAGGAATAATCGTTTATTTTTTCGGAATAGTGCTTTTAAAATTTTCCAATAATTGAATGTAGGTTTTTATTCCTTCTCTAATTTCATTTGTAAAAATAAATTCATCCACGGTGTGGCTGCGCGCTGAATCTCCGGGCCCAATTTTTAAAGAGGGAAAATCCATCAAAGCCATATCTGAACAGGTTGGTGACCCGTAAGAATCGATTCCCAATTTCTTCCCAGCCATTACCAAAGGATGAGTTTCTGCTATAAAGGAGGATTTCAACCTGGTTGATCTGGGTAATATTTCGCTTTGAGAATTTTCTGTAATTACAGATATAATCTCCTCAAAATTATACATTTCATTTACTCTTACATCCACCAAAAAGCTGCATTGCGAAGGAACGATATTATGGGTCTTATTCTCTGTGCTGATAGAAGTAACTGCGATGTGAACCGGCCCTAAAAGAGAAGAGACTTTTGGAAATTGAAAAGTGCTTAACCAATTGATATCTTTCATGGCTATGTAGATGGAATTAACACCTTCATTTCTTGCGGCATGGCCAGCTTTACCGTGTGCAATGCAATCCAGCACAAGCAACCCTTTTTCTGCAACAGCCATTTTTAATAAAGTTGGTTCCCCGACGATAGCTGCATCAATTTTGGGTAAATGCAGTAATAAAATTTCAATCCCATTTTTTCCTGAAATTTCCTCTTCCGCTGTAGCGGCAAAAATAATATTGAAAGGCAATTTAGATTCATAAAAATGAACAAAGGTTGCCAGCAGGGAAACAAGAGGTCCACCTGCATCGTTCGATCCCAATCCAAATAATTTCCCGTCTTTTTCGACTGGTTCAAATGGATTCAAAGTATATCCCTTATTAGGTTTGACGGTGTCGTGATGGGAATTTAAAAGAAGGGTTGGTTTATTTCCATCAAAGTGTTTATTTGCCGCCCAGATGTTATTAAAAAACCTGTTAGCAACAATATTATTTTGTTTCAAAAACTTCTGTAAACATTCGGCAGTTTTGTCTTCTTCTTTACTGAAAGAAGGAGTTGCAATTAATTGTTTTAA
>JBDTEF010000349.1:0-11432 GCA_039922615.1 Ginsengibacter sp. | reverse complement strand
AACAGAATGGCCTTGTTCCTGGCTCGCGGCGATCAAAAAACCTGGAGTAATTTTCCACACCATTACAATAGCCCAATTCCCGAATCATTTCTACATCAAAATTCACTCGCTCTGAAATTCTCTGCGCCTCAATATATTTTCCTGTTTCTTTAAAATAATCAGCCTGTGATGCAGCCTCATCCTGTATTTCATACAAGATCTGTTGCAATTTATCTTTTGGTGCGATATATAAATTCGCAGGAAATATAGCCGCATTGGCTACTTTCTCAATTCTCTTTCCTGAACTCAATTCCAATGTTTCTATGGATTCTATTTCATCCCCAAAGAAAGTAATGCGATAACCATTGTCTGCATAAGGAAGATTAATATCTACTGTATCGCCCTTAACCCTGAAAGTGCCTCGAGCAAAATCACCTTGCGTACGGGAATACAAACCATTTACCAATGAATGAAGAAACCCTTGCCTGCTGATAGTTTCACCCTCTTTAATCCGTACCACCCCTTCGGCAAAATCTTTTGGATTACCGATACCATAAATACAACTTACACTTGCCACTACAATGATATCCCTGCGACCAGTGAGCAATTGAGATGTCGCTGCCAGTCTTAATTTGTCTAATTCCTCATTAATACTTAAATCTTTTTCTATGTAAGTATCACTTACCGGCATGTAAGCTTCCGGCTGATAATAATCGTAATAGGAGACGAAATAACCCACGGAATTATCTGGGAAAAATTGCCTGAATTCGCCATACAATTGAGCTACAAGGGTCTTATTATGCGTAAGTACCAATGTTGGCCGTTGCACATTTTGAATTACATTGGCCATGGTAAATGTCTTACCACTCCCTGTAACTCCTAATAAAGTCTGGTATTTCTCACCTTCTAAAATTCCTTTAGTGAGTTGGTCAATCGCCTGGGGTTGATCGCCGGCAGGTTTGTATGGTGAATTAAGTTGAAACTGCATATGCCGTTGCAATTTACAAAGGATTGGGGTATAAAAATGTTAGGAGAATTACAGAAATTCCTACTGATTGTTTTATAAAACCATTTTAAACAAGAAATAAAAAATTATTCTTTTTTCCCCTTATCATTAAATGCTTTGATCGCATTTTTTGTAAAATCACTTAGCACAAGTTTTCCACTGATCGCAGCTCTTTCTTTTAATAAGATATCCCAATTCTCAGTTCCTTTCCAGAATACAGACTTCAATGCTGCCATAGCTTCCGGGCTACTATGCGTTAATGTATTGGCCAAACGGTTAATAGAATCATCCATATTACTTACTGTCTCATGTGTTTCTGCAAATAGTCCTTTTTTCTTTGCCCAATCTGCATTTCGCCAAAGGGTCGCATCGATCGCCAATTGACTGAAAGCTGACGTACCAATCTTTCTTTCTACAGCAGGGCCAATTACAAATGGTCCAATACCAATGGCGAGTTCGCTTAATTTTACTTCTACAGAATCCACCCCAATTGCATAATCTACTGCCGATGCAATACCTACACCTCCACCGACACATTTACCATGTATACGACCAATAATTAATTTTTTACATTGCCGCATGGCATTAATTACATTGGCAAAACCCATAAAGAATTCAAATCCATCTTTTTCGTTCCTGATGGCCATTAATTCATCAAAGCTTGCGCCAGCACAGAATGCACCAATTCCGCCACTTCTTAAAATAATGACTTTGGTATCGTGTGTTCCCGCATAATGAATTTCGTGCGCGAGGCTATTTAAAATTTTACCAGGTAATGAATTACTCTTTGGATGAAAAAATTCTATCGTTGTAATTCCATGTTCTGTGTGCGATTGCACATAACCATCATTGTTATCCATCGTTTTCATAAAATCTTCTAAAAATTTAAAGTTGATATTTCGTCAATTGCATATTGCAATATTAATTAAGCAAGCGGGTTTTTAAAAGGAAACTATTCATTTTTTTTAAACTATCGTTGTAACAAGGGTTTTTATCATCCTGTATTTAACCGGATAATACTTTAGGCATATCATCTTTAAAGATCCGGTTACTTGTTTTCATCCCATAAAGTTACTCTTTCTTCCTTACCATGGTCAGTATGGTTGCCACACCAATCAGCGGCTCATCTGTTTCATCCAACATTTCAACATACCATTTCACAATTCCCCGCGGAATGTCAATTCCCTTCACATTCGCTGTTTCAGGCGTTATCTCTTTTAATTCCTGTCCTATTTTTTCTTTACAGGTAAATCGTATCATCAATTCTGTACCTGCATATACAGGTTTTGTAAAACGTAATTCGTCAATTCCATAATTCAATAACACGGGATTTTTTTCATAACTATCTACAAACAATCCTGCAGCGGCACTCATAATGAAATATCCGTGTGCAACTTGCTCTTCAAACATCGTATCTGCGAAATCGGTGGTTTTAATATGTGCATAAAAATGATCACCACTTAGATCTGCAAACCGGTCAATATCTTCTGATGTAATTTTTCTTTTTTCCGTAATTAACTGATCCCCGATTTCCAGTTCTTCAAAATATTTTGTAAAGGGATGTTTTTCAGAAATCTTTCCTTTTGCATTAGGCTGATAAACGCTCGTAATAGCGGTCAGCATGGAAGGAGACCCTTGAACAGCTACCCGTTGCATATAATGTTTTAACCCACGTAAGCCACCCATTTCTTCACCTCCACCTGCTCTACCAGGACCTCCGTGAGTGAGCATAGGCAGTGGCGATCCATGCCCGGTGCTTTCTTTTGCACAATCATTATTCAATACTAAAATTCTTCCATGATACGTGCCGGAGCCAAGCACAAAATCCCTTGCAAAATTTTCATCTGCTGTTACTACAGTACTGCATAAACTTCCTTTTCCCAATTTAGCCAATGCAATAGCTTCATCAATTGACATGAAAGGCATGATAGTACTCACAGGACCAAACGCTTCCACATTATGTACTGCATCACTTGTGAACGGGTTATTATTTCTTAATAAAAGAGGACTCATAAATGCACCTTTTTTATTATCAGCTTCCAATACATCAACTTCATCCAGGCTACCATATAGAATATCTGAAGAAGTCAATAATTTCTTTACCTGGGCGATCACTTCTTCTCTTTGTGACTGCCCGGCCAATGATCCCATTCTTACTTTTTCGTTTAATGGATTGCCAATTACTGTTTGAGCCAAAGCTTTGCTGATGGCTTGCTGTACTTCTTCCATCCTGTCATCTTTTACAAAAATCCGGCGAATGGCTGTACATTTTTGACCTGCTTTTGAAGTCATTTCTTTTCTAACTTCTTTTATGAAAATATTCCATTCAGGCATGTCAGGTGATACATCATCACCCAGCACAATACAGTTCAATGAATCGGCTTCCAGGTTGAAAGGTACATTCTCGCGAAGCACATTTGGATTGGATTTGAGCATTAAACCTGTTGTTGCAGAACCGGTAAAAGTGATCACATCCTGGGAAGTTGTGTGGTCAATAATGTCTCCTGCACTACCACAGATTAATTGGAGTGCGCCTTCCGGTAAAATGTTGGAAGCAATTATTTCCCTCACTACCGCTTCTGTGAGGTAAGAGGTGATTGAGGCGGGTTTAACTACGGCTGCTACTCCGGCCAATAAATTCACTGCAATCTTTTCCAACATGCCCCATACAGGAAAATTAAACGCATTGATGTGTAAGGCAACACCTTCTTTAGGCAGCAAAAGATGTTGCGCTGCAAATGTGCCACCTTTACTTAATCCAATATTTTCCCCATCTAATGTAAATATCTCATCAGGCAGTCTTCTCCTAAGCGATGCATTTGAAAAAAGATTCCCAATGCCACCTTCTATATCTACCCAACTATCTACACGGGTGGCGCCGGTTTTATAACTAATCTCATAAAATTTTTCTTTGTGTTCTAAAAGATGCAGTGCGAGGGCCTTAAGCATTCTTCCTCTTTCCTGGAAGGTCATTTTTCGAAGCTTTGGGCTCCCTATCTTTCTTCCATAATCAAGTATGGAGGCGAAGTCCAAGCCTTTAGTGGTAGCATGAGTAATCACTTCTCCTGTAACTGCATTGTACAATTCCTGTCCTGCTCCATCGCCCTCTATCCATTTCCCAACAACATAATTTCCCAATTTCATTGCTTCTTTTTTAAGTTGAATGATACAAATCTTTTAATACGATCGAACGAAATTACAGAAATTGATTATTAACGACCCTGCCAATCAAAATACAAATGGAGATTAAGATAGATAAAAGGTTATGAATATCAACTTTTACGCCTGAAAAACCGGGTTTAATTATTCGCAGTTTTATTGAATTATTTAAGAAAATGTAGCTATTTGAGTAAAATTATAACCATATTTGTTTTAGCAAAACGTTTTTATAATATCTATTTTTCAATGCTAACTGGCACATTTTTTAATAATATTTTGAATCACAATATTGTGAAAATTCAATAAAATTCCAGGTTATGCCAGACACAAAAAAAGACCATGACAAAGATTCTCACAAAGGATCTCATGATGATGCTTCCCATAAAGGAAACCATGACTCATCTTCACACAAAGAAACCCACGATTCTTCACACAAGGGTAGTCACGACGATTCTTCGCACAAAGGTGGTCACGATGATTCATCACACAAGAAATCCCATGACGATTCTTCTCACAAAGGATCTGAAGGTTCCAAAGATCATAAAGGGGATAAAACAAGTGAAACCAACAAAAGCGGTGGTAGTTCCACACATTCAGGTATGTCGGGCAGGTAATCCGGCTTTACTTCAAACATTCTTTACAAGGTGCCCCGAATTTTGAGCACCTTTTTTCATTCTTATCGTTTCATCTTATAATAAATGAAATTATTTTTGTGAGAATGGAAAGGCAATATTTTACTCCCGAACAATCTATCCCAAAAATAAAGCAGTTCTGTGCTTACCAGGAAAGATGTCATAAGGAAGTAATAGAAAAATTATACTCCTTTAGTCTAAATCGGCAAGAGATTGATGAAATTCTTTCTATCCTGATTAATGAAAATTACCTGAATGAAGAACGATTTGCCATTCACTATGCAGGGGGAAAATTCAGGATGAAACAATGGGGCAAAAACAAAATAAAACAGTCACTAAAGTTCAAACAGGTAAGTGATTATTGTATCAGGAAAGCATTGAAAGAAATCAATGATGAAGATTATAGAAAAACTTTTTGGAAATTAGTAGAAGCCAAGCTGCATACTATAAAGAGGGAGAAAAATATATTTATTAAAAAGAGAAAACTACAGGATTATTTATTGCAAAAAGGTTATGAAAGTGAATTGATTCGTGAGGCGGTAACGGGGATTTTGAAATAAAATTTTCCATTTATTATTTGATATTTGTAAGTGCTATTTTTTATCGTTTCACGAAAGTTTTCTAACTTCCGGAATTCTTATTTGTGTTTTCTTTTGTCTTGATGCAAAAGAAAAAATCCACGATAGCTATCGTGACAAGGATAACCCAATCACTCCGCGCATTTTCTCGGACCAGCGCTCTTGCTCCTCTCCAAAAAATTGTAAAATTTTATTAATTTAGAGGATAGGTGATCAATTGATTATTGTAAAATCATCTGCATCTTTCAAAAATGGAAAATGGTCTCTTGTCTTAATCAGCATTTCTTTTGATAAAGTATAAGTAAGGGTGGTTTCTTCATCTTTTCTTTGATAAATAATATTCCCCATGGGATCCAGGATCGAACTTTCACCTTCATATAAATGGCCGTTTCCATCTTTCCCCAATCTATTTACACCCAATACAAAGCATTGGTTTTCTATGGCTCTTGCCTGTAAAAGTGCTTTCCACGTATCGCTCCTTTTCGCCGGCCAGTTGGCAACATACAACAACACATCATAATTATTTTCAACTAAAGAGCTTTGCCGCGACCATACAGGAAAACGAAGGTCATAACATACCAGGCAATTTATTTTCCACCCTTTAACTGAGGCAATAAAGCGCTTATTCCCCGGCGTGTAAAATTGATCTTCACCTGCATAGGAAAATAAATGTCTTTTATCATAAGTGCCAAAATTTCCATTTGGTAACATCCAGATAAGACGGTTAAAATATTGGTGACTCTCTTTAATAATTATACTTCCCGTAAGCACAATTTTATTCTCAACAGCCATTCTTTTCATCCATGAAACCGTTTCGCCGTCCATCGTCTCAGCCAATTTTCCAGCCTCCATGCTGAAGCCGGTATTAAACATCTCCGGAAGTATGACAACCTCTGTTTTGCCTTTGAGCATTTTAATTTTATCGGCAAACATTTCCAGGTTAGCCATTTTATTTTCCCAAAATAAATTGGACTGCACCAGTGAAACGGTTAACGTTTGTAAATTCATGGAAATGCTTTTATTGACTCAATTCATTTTTTAGCGATTCAATTATTGGGTTACCTCTTTCTTGTAATCGTTGCTGATCATTTCTTTTACCACCCTCACTTTTGTATCAACTCCTTTAAGAATATCGCGCCAATTGGTGCCGATAAAAACGTCCGGCGGAACGCCAGTTCCTTTCACTTCCACATGATTAAACTGCACCAATTTAAAAAAAGGTAACCTCACTCTCAATTTTGTATTCGGCAAGGTGATATTGGGTATTAAAATGCCGGAGTTGCCATACCATCCACCGCCAGTCTCTTCACCCGCCAGAATTACGTTTTCCTGTCCTTTTACCGCGTTGCAAAAAAGGGAAGAAGCAGAAAAGGTAGGCCCGCCAATCAAAACATATGTTTTCCCATTAAAATGATTTCTTTGCCTGGGTTTAAAAGTGTGATTTTCCCAAAACCCAAAGTGATAATTTCCATCTTTTTTCCTTTTTGACACAAATAAAAGTCCCAAATTATTGATGAATCCATTTGAAATATGGGAAGAAAAAGGAGCAAAGTTTTTTGCCATGGAATAAGCGCTGTCCGCTACCTTAAAAGAATTATTTCTTATAAACTTTGTAAGTAAAACAGAGTTATTAATATCACCGCCACCGTTAAAACGAAGGTCCAGGATTATATTTTCGATTTTCTTCTTTCTTACAGCGCGAAAGGTTTGGTTTAGAAAAGGCCTTAAATGACTTTTTGAAAAACTATTAATCGCAATCAGTGCAGAAGTTGAATCAAATTGCACAGAACGAATCATTGCCAATCTTTTAACACGGCTCACACGCTGATGCGCTTTCTTTTGTTCTTTAATTTGCAATTTCACACTATCTTCTACAGGTGCATAAAAAGGAATTAATGTTCTTTTTTCTATACCATTTGAATCTGTAAAATTCACAAAGTAACTCTGGTAAAGTCCGAAAGTATTTCTGTGAAAATATGGAAAACTAGTGGTTAGCCGGCTGTAGTTTACATTACTGGAATAGCCATCCTCCACCATATTTTTAAAAAGGGCCTGAATGATCTCCGGGTTTTTTAAACCATTGATCCCGGTAACGAAATCGCCTCTTTTTATACTTGAATCTTTCGTGTTTAAATTCTGTATTACCATCATTGAATCGTCCCAAACCTTTAACCGCAGAGGAAAGGATGGAATCTGTCTGTTTTTAATAAACTTGTTCCAATCTTTGCTCATCAGAAAACTCGTATGGCCACAATGAATTGTTGACAACAATGGAGCTACTACATTCCAGCCAAATTGAAGTTCAGTCATGGAATCAGTTATTGCCTGATAGCCTTTTTGAAAATAAATATCCATACTATCTTTAGAAGTGTACCAATAAAGTGAAGGATGTTTTTCTTCTAAAATATTGCGAAGCAGCGTGTAATCCTGCTGCAATGCTTCTTTGGCAAATTTTTTATTTGGGTTGAAATGGCGTGATGCTGAACAGGAAACAAACAGGGGAATTATTATTACGGGTAAGAATCTTTTCATTAAAACACAGATGAAATAAAATTGCATTCTTTTTCACAATAAGAGAAGTCATGCAATTAGGTCATAAAATTAGTGATTTATGTTAAGAATTCGCTTTCATTCTAATAAGTAAATAGGAATTATTATTACCATTTTATGATCACAGATAACGTAAAGTTTATCTTCTGATTCTTAAAAAGCAAATTGACAGAATAGGAACCATTTCCATAAAACTAATAACCTCTTACATCCTTTCCTTCCATATAGTTCAGAAAGGCCATATTAACAACACGATTACCACCTCTCGTTGGGTAATTACCTGTAAAATACCAATCCCCTGTATTTGTTGGGCAACTATCATGCAGATCTTCAATAGTCTGATAAATCACTTCAACGGGCAACGAGATTTCGGGAGGTGTAATCAACTGGGCAATTTTAATATCTATTTCATCGAGAGTAAATGGCTTATATATTGCCCTAACCAAATTCTCAGTATGCAACAAATCATCCTGAAGATATTTTTTACATTTTTCTACAATTTCCAGCAGCAAATTATCCATTCCTCTTTCTTTGATGAGTGCCATCGCTGCCCTGAAAGCGACAAATTCTCCCATCTTACTCATATCAATTCCATAACAATCAGGATAACGTATTTGCGGAGCGGAAGAAACCACAATAATTTTTTTAGGCTCAAGGCGTGACAACATGCGGATAATGCTTTCCCTTAAGGTAGTCCCTCTTACAATTGAATCATCAATAACTACCAGTGTGTCTATCCCTTTACGTACAGTACCGTACGTGATATCATATACGTGTTGAACCATTTCATTTCGGCTGCTATCTTCCGTAATGAAAGTCCGCATTTTTACATCCTTTATCGCAATCTTTTCCATCCTCACCTTGCGGTTGATCATTTCAGAAAGCTTCTCCTCATTGTAATCATTTCCCCAACTTAGAATTCTCTCGATTTTTATTTTATTTAAATAATCTTCGGCTCCTTTTAATAATCCATAGAAAGCGGTTTCCGCGGTATTAGGAATGAATGAAAAAATAGTATTTTTTAAATCATAATCAACCGCTTTCAATACTCTCTCGCTCAAATGATAACCAAGTGCAATCCTTTCCCGGTATATCTTTTCATCACTACCACGGGAAAAATAAATTCGTTCAAAACTGCATGCTGTTCTTTTCTTTGGTTCTAATATTTGTTCAACAGCATATTTCCCATCAGGATAAGTAATCAGCGCCATTCCCGGCATTAATTCCTTTACTTCATTTTCTCCCAGATTAAAGGCAGTTCTAATCGCCGCACGCTCGCTTGCGGCAACGATTACTTCATTATCGGCATAGTAGTAGCATGGCCGGATACCATGCGCATCACGCATTACAAAGCCATTTCCATTTCCTGTAAGCCCACCAAATACAAAACCTCCGTCCAGGTAGGGAGCTGCCTTCTTTAGCACTTTTTTCATATCACTTTCGGCTGGTGAAGCTTCATCCTCGATGATCAGGAAATGTTGAATAATATCTATTAATGCACTAAGATCACTTTCGCGTTCTTTGCCTACGCGAGGACTATTACTAAGAGAGAATAATTCCTCCCTGTTTACCAGATTAAAATTGCCTGCAAGTGCTATATTCCTTGCTGGTATTATGTTTCCCTTAATAAATGGATGGCAGGACTCTGCCTTATTTTCTCCCTGGGTACCGTATCGTAAATGGCCCAAAAGCAACTCACCCAAAAAATCAATATGACCTTTCATCAGCCCTGCATGATTGGTTATATCAGGATGGTATTTTTGAACTTCTTTTATTTGATCTGCTATCTTACCAAAGATCCCGGCAATGGCCTGGTTTTCTGCGCTCCTCATCCTGTGCATAAAAGGGTAGCCAGGTTCTGTATTTAATTTTACAGTTGCTATGCCTGCCCCATCTTGCCCACGGTTATGTTGTTTTTCCATTAGCAGGTACAGCTTGTTGAGCCCGTAAAGAACAGTACCATATTTTTGACGGTAAAAAGAAAATGGTTTTCGTAAACGGATAAAAGCAAGACCGCACTCGTGTTTGATTGAATCGCTCATGTTGTAAAATGAGCCGCGAAATTACGATTTTCAGCGGAGTAAAGTGGTAGAGGATTGGTAAACATTTGAATTAATATGCAGCAATTTTAATTTCACTTATCGTTTGAAATATTGGGAAGAATTCTTGAAAAAATTAAAACAAAGATATTTGGTGTATTGTAGTCCCGGCAGGAATTTCCATTAGTGTTTGTTTTCTTTAGGATTTAAATTTGAAAAACCTTTCGATTTCAAATAGGGTTAAAAGTGTAGAGAAGAATAAGGCCTACATTATATCCTATTAAAACGAACTGCCCCAGATTGAATGCGGACTAAATTGATGAAAGGTTTTATAATGTAAAACTTCTTCAATTTTATGATGTCTGAAATAGCTTTAAAAGAAAAGCACTTTTACGGTATTCTATTGCTTGGCAGTCGTGGCTTTTTCACTCACAGTCCATTTTTTCATTTCCTCACAATTCTGGTATTCAGGATCTACTTTCACAAACATTGTAGAGAGTTTACCAAAGAACCATTTTTCTAAAGCAGCACCTTTTTTTTCTTCAAGGGCCCGGCTGGAAACTTTATCATAGTCATCTTTTAAATTTTCTCTATGTGGCTCACTTTTAGAAATAATTTTAATGATGCGGACACCTTTATTTCCACGCTGATCCAAAAATTCTACTGCCTTTGAAAATTCACCGGTTTTTAAATTTTTAAGCATCAATACAAGATCCTTATCATATTCATCAATAGTAAGAGCCGTACGTCCGCTTCCATCATTGGCAGAAATCAGACCTCCCGTAAACTTACTGTTTTCATCTTCGTTATATTTCTGTACGGCCTCGCCGAAAGTAATTTTATTATCAACAAGCAGTGTTCTTACTGAATCCAATTTTTCAATTGCTTCATTTATTTCTATAGAACTTACCTGCGGAATTTTAAGAATGTGACGTATAGTAGCGTCATCTCCACGACGGCTTACCATTTGTATGATGTGGTAGCCGAATTTCCCTTTAAATGGATTGGAAATCTGGCCATCTTTCAAAGAAAAAGCTTTGGCTAAAAATATAGGATCCCATTGTTTTTCATTACGATTGATCTCGTACATTCCGCCATTTTCCTTACTTCCGGGATCATCCGTATATAATGAAGCAAGCACCTCAAATTTTTTGCTGTTATCCTCCACTTCCTTTTTGTATTCTTTCAATTGATCGATCGCGTAAGCTTCCAAATCCCTACCGGGTTTTGGATACATTACTATCTGCCCTACTTCTAATTCACTTTCATAAAAAAGCAAACTGTCTTTCGGGATCAAATCATAGTAGTCCTGCACTTCCTTGGGCGTGATCCGGATATCCTTCACCACCTTTGCTCTTTCGCTTTTTGCCAATTGCTGCTCCTTAAAAGCAGGTCTCATATCTTCCTTTAATTGAAAAACAGTTCTTCCTGCCACTTGTTCCAGCACGTCTTTAGAACCATATTGCATCATGAAATTGCGGATCCTAAG
>JBDTEF010000348.1:0-2983 GCA_039922615.1 Ginsengibacter sp. | reverse complement strand
TAAGAAGGACAACACAGAGCAATCTGTGGACGATCAAGTTTAGTTCAATTATGTGTAAGAATCTTCTTATGCTGGAAGAGAAGAGCCGTGTGAGGTGAGAGTCTCAAGCACGGTTCTGTGGAGGGCTTGGGCTGAAATGCCCTTGCCTATCCGACCAATTCGCTTTCCTATCTCCCAATAGGCTATGACCATCGTGGAATTTACAGCATGATAAACAGATTGTCTTGCTTCCAGGAGAATTGTCTTTATCTTGGTATATAACAAATCTGAATGTGAAATTTTCATAATAAATATTTAAATGCCAAGTCTTTTAAAATCTACGTTCTTCGTTCCTTCCACAATTTCCGGAAGGTTCACATTAAAATAAAGGCGGGTTGTTTCTTCTTTTTGATGACCGAGCATTTTGGAAATAATTGGCCGTTCTGCTCCGTATCGAACCCAGAGTTGTGCGTTGGTATGTCTTCCTACTTTATTAAAAACTCTTTTGGTTATTCCAGCTATGGCAGCAATCTCTTTTAAATTTCGATTGTAGGCCTGCTCTTCTATAAAAGTCTCCTTTTTAAAAATAAAGGGACTTGTATTATCCGAGCCATATTTCTTTATTACACCCATTGCATAGGGAAATTTAAAAAGTGGAATGATTGTTTCATTGCCATTTTTATCTCTTTCCCCAATAATAAAAAAGCCAAATTCTTCATCATCAACCAATTGATTTTTTTTAAAAATCTGCAGATCTTTATAATAATAGCCAGTATAAATCTGGAAAAGAAAAATGTCGCGATCGCGTTCTAAAAACTTTTTCTCCTCGGGAAATACTAATGCTCTCCATCTTTTAATTTCATCAGTCTCAAGGTAGATGCGTTTGGTCATGCGTTTGGCGCTGATCTTTATATCTTCAAACAAAAATTCCAACTGGGAAGCTGCTATATAATCATCACGCCTGGCAGCCTTAATCACTTTTTTAAAAGCATCAAAATATTTTTTAATGGTAGGTCCTCCCAATTTAAGATTTACCTGCAAAAATTTATAAAATTCCTGGACGAATAATTTATCAATGTCATTAAAATATATAGCAGTTCGAAATTTGGTCAGGTGAAGAAAACATGTCTGGTATTTCTTTATGGTATTTTCCTGCAATTTCTCCGGTGGATCAGCAATATATAGTTTCATGTAATCCAGGAACGAATTGGTATCACCCTTTCTTTTCAGCTGGCGAAAAATAATGGGAAAAGTCAAAGGCTTATTTAAATTATAATATCGCTTAATTAGTTCATGTATAATCATCTTTTTCTCGGTGATCTTATTGTTTATTTCAAAAGCAAATGGATGAGTATTTTTAACCCAGTTATCTTCATTACCGAGCCATTGTGGGGGTGACACTTTTTGCGGAGTATCTATTTTGTAATATCGGGCAGTTTCACCAATCTTAATGCGGAGATGAATCGAATAAAGATTCGATTTGTTGGTTTGGCTTCTCCAATTTAGTACTATGCCAAGTCGGGGCATTAACATAGCACGAAGATACGATATTTTTTAAAACCGTAACCGAAATCGTAAACGAACTAAAGCGAATTATTGGGAATCGAATGTGGACACTAAGTTCTGAAATGCCATTCTGTAGTGAACTGTAGAAGATTTTGATTCATTTTAAATCTTTTTACTTCCTGCTTAAAGTAGCCTCGACAGGAATCGAACCTGTATCTGGAGCTTCGGAAACTCTTATACTATCCATTGTACGACGAGGCCTTGGGTTATGTGCGATTGTATGATGTATGATGTACGATGTTGATTTTTACTTTCTGCTTTTTCCTGCTGACCGAATTGCGCAATATTACTACTGAATATCTTCACAGCAATGGCAAGTAAAATAACGCCGAAAAATTTTCTTACGACAGTAAGTCCATTGGGGCCAAGTGCTTTTTCTATCCATTTTAAAGAGATAAGAACGATAAAGATTACAATGCAGTTTATCAGTATGCCAATCAAAATATTTATATCATGATAATCTGCCTTTAGGGACATTACTGTAGTGAGCGTGCCCGAGCCGGCAATCAATGGAAAAGCGATGGGGACCACACTACCACTTTTGGGGTTGTTATCCGGTTTAAAAAAATCAAGGCCCAGGATCATTTCCAAACCAATGATGAAAATTACAATGCTCCCGGCTACAGCAAAAGATTGCACATCAAGCCCGAGTAGCTTTAAAAATGGCTGCCCGAGAAATAAGAACAATATCATGAAAGCCCCTGATGCAACGGTGGCTTGTGTTGAGCGTATCGTGCCGCCCATTTTTTCTTTCAAAGAAATTAAAATAGGGATGGAGCCTAAAATATCAATCACCGCAAAAAGGGTGAAAGTAATGGTTATTGATTCTTTACTTGATATGTTGCCAAAATCGGCCATTCAATTTTTTTGCAAATGTAGCATAGATAAATAAGTAAGAAAATTCTGCAGGAAACAAATCAATAAATTAAGGCAGCAAGTCAATGAAATAAAAGCCGGTGGCCGACTGCGGGGTGGTAAAACATTCTTTACTGCTATCAACAGGCGTCTTATATTCTCTATAAACTATCTCACCGGTATTAAACTTTATTGGGGATTTGAAAACAGGGCCGTCAAAAACAAAAGAGTGATATTCGCCATTCTCACCACAGGCGTCCGCATCTTTTGGCAGGTCATTAATAAATGATTCATCAATGATTCTTCCGCAAAAATTTTTATCAAGAAATTTTGTATTTACACAAATAATGATTGCTTTAAATCCAAGTGAAATAAATTCGTGTATTAACTCTTTGCTATCTCTTTTCCAGAGAGGGAAAATGCTCTGGATGTTTTGTTTGGCTAATTGAGCTTCCCGAAACTGTTTCAGGTCTTCTAAAAAAATATCGCCAAATATTGCCTGGCCGAATCCATCTTTTTTCAATAATGCATAACAATCATTTACGGTTTTTTCATATTCAATCATATCCGGTTCTTCAGAAAG
>JBDTEF010000347.1:0-6270 GCA_039922615.1 Ginsengibacter sp. | reverse complement strand
GGGTTTCGGGAAATTTAATTTTTAATTTAGGGCTATAGTGAATGGCATTATCATCGTACAGGTCAAGCAAATCGGATAATTGATGATGGTTAAAAGCATCAAACCATTTGTCAGCAATTGTTTCGTTCCTATTTACGATGTTCATTATTTGATCCATTGATAATTAAAAAATATAATAAGCTGCCTTTTATAAATGTATAAAATTAGGGTACAATATTATTTAATCATTCATCTATCCGAATATTAATTCTTTCTTTGTAAAAATATTTTAAATGTCATTACTTGATTATGATCAAAGGATTCTGGAATATGTTCAACAGGGCAGAATAAAGGAACTGGATCATTTTTTTATGGGATTTACAGATGTTGCTCCCTTTATAGCTGCCTTGATTGCTGTAATTTACCTGGTTTATGGTTTTGTGAAAAAGACGCCGTTTTTAAAATATAGAAAATGGGAATTAGTGGCTGCCTATTCAGTAAATGCCATCCTTATAACCATCCTAAAATATGCTGTCAATAGAACAAGGCCATTTGTAGTTGACAAGAATATTGAGAAACTGACATGGGGCGGAAGTCCTTCCTTTCCATCCGGGCATGCCGGCGATGCCATGATCATAGCATTTACGGCAAGCTTATTATTTCATAAGCAAAAATGGTTGGTCATATTAATATGGATCTGGGCTTTTTTGGTTTGCTATTCCAGGATGGTACTTGGTGTGCATTATCTTACAGATGTATTGGGAGCTACGGTCATTAGTGGCATTGTTGCTTTCATTATACATGCCATTTTTAAAAAATTTACAATTGTCCAAAATACTGAACTGGTTAATAGAACTTGACAAAGAATTTCTAGTTTTTATTAATAGCCATCATTCGCCTTTTTGGGACCACATTATGTGGTTTGCCAGTAGCCAGGCAGGGTGGTACCCTTTATATGCTTTCATTATTATTCTTTTAATTATAAAATATAAAAAGAAAAGCTGGTGGCTTATTTTTTTAATATTTCCATTGATTTTAATCAGTGATCAAATTGCTTCTTCAATATTAAAGCCATTAGTGATGAGGCCCAGGCCAAGTCATACTCCCGGCATGGAAGATATCCTGCATTATGTCAATAATTATCGTGGCGGAGAATATGGATTTGTTTCTTCCCATGCTTTCAATGTATTCTCTTTGACATTCTATCTTTATTTTACTGTTCGAAAAAAATTAAAATGGCTTTTGTATATTCTTTTCCCATGGGCTATTTTAGTTGCTTATAGCCGGATGTATTTGGGCGTTCATTTTGCCACCGATATTATCGTTCCCATTCTATTGTGTATTCCCATTTCTTACGGTATGAGCCGTTTATATTTTTATGGAATCGCGCATTTTCCTTTTTATACAAAACCTAAAATCAATTAATTATGTGGTGGACCTATGCTTTACTCTCAGCGTTTTTTGCAGCCCTTACCGCCATCTTTGCAAAAGTTGGTATTAAAGGAGTAGATACCGACCTGGCGACAGCTATCAGAACGGTGGTGATTTTAATTATAGCATGGGGAATTGCTTTCTTTCGGGGAAGTGTCACGACAATACACACGCTCACCAAACAGAATATTCTTTTCCTTTGCCTGTCCGGTATTGCTACAGGTCTTTCCTGGATATTTTATTTCAAGGCTTTGCAATTGGGAACCGTATCTCAAGTAGCACCCGTAGATAAATTGAGTGTCGCTATTGCGATTGTTTTAGCAGTAGTATTCCTGGGTGAACCACTTGCATGGAAAACAGCCATTGGTGCCTTATTGATTATTGCGGGAACTTTTGTGTTGATATTTTAATAGAATTTACTACAACATAGTTATTTATTTTTCTGCATTTCGAAAAGTATTTTCCGTGAATAGAAACATCCAAAAGTTTGTTGCGGCGGATATTTGCATATAAAAATAAATTATTTATGGGTCAGGCTACTTTTGAAACTGAACAGGGTCATTGGATACTTTCCCGGATGGGAAAAAAAGTGCTCAGGCCTGGTGGAAAAGAATTGACCCTTCGCTTAATACAAGGTTTGCAGATTAATTCGAATGATGAAGTGGTGGAGTTTGCCCCAGGCATTGGTTATACAGCAATGGAGGTATTGAAAAATAATCCTAAAACCTATACGGGTATTGAATTAAACGAAGAAGCTGCAAATGATCTTCGGAAAATTATTAAAGGAGAAAATAAAAAAATAATTGTTGGGAATGCTTCAAAGGTTCCTCTTAAAGATGGTAGCGCTACCAAAGTTTATGGTGAAGCAATGCTAACCATGCATGCGGATCACAGAAAATCTGAAATAATAAAAGAAGCTTATCGACTCTTGAAAAAAGGCGGTTTATATGGAATTCATGAATTAGGTCTGACTCCCGATGATATAGATCCAACTTTAAAAGCCCAGGTACAAAAAGAATTGGCGCTAACTATTAAAGTAAATGCCCGGCCATTGACAAAATCAGAATGGATCGCATTATTGGAAAAAGAAGGATTTAAAATAAAAATGCTGGAAAGAAACCCAATGTCTTTGTTGGAAACAAGTAGGATTATTGACGACGAAGGTTTTTTTCGAAGTTTAAAGATCGGCTTCAATATTCTACGCCAACCTGCTGCCCGCAAAAGAATTAATGAAATGAAAGGTGTATTTGATAAATATAAAAATCATATGAACGCCATTGCGATTGTTGCGCAGAAATAGAAAATTGTTTGAGCGCGATTAAGTAAATGGTATAGGGCAAAACCATCAATCTATGCCAAAGTTCGTGGTACACGAAACTTTTCTCCATTAGAATTTATTAGTAAGATTTCAGCAAAACTTTATTTCCCCAAATTCTCCATATAATTTATCACAGGAATTCTCATATCAATTCCATCAGAAGGATAAATTTTTACAATATCAGGATTGTCTTTTGTCAGAAATCCCATGTTGGCTTCTCCACCTGTTAGCAAGAAATCAGTAATGGCAACTCTATACGTTTTATCTGCATCTATTGGACTATTTTTAATTTTCCACGCCTTTGTAGCCTTATCATATTGGGTACTGGCGGAATACTGAAGAAAGCCACCACTTCCTATATTTAGTCTGCCCGTCTCTAATATTTTGCTTAATAATTTTCCTTTCATATCCACCTGCATAATGGTGCCGCCATATGGCATAGTCCGAATAATGTCATATTGTGTTACAGGCATTTGTATAATATCATCTACTCTGATTGAGCCGGAATTGAAAATAGCAATGTCTGCTCCCGGCGAAGATTTCTCAATTGCTGAAACGATAATGCGGGTTAAGTTTGTCGGCTTAGACCTGATTTCAGTTTCTCTTCCATCAAGCGGTTCACCTCTCTCACGAACTACTTTCTGTGCATCAAATCCTGTAGATGCATAACTCTTGAAGGCGATGGTCGTCCACTTTTTTACTACCTCATCGGTTGACGGATCCAGGGTAACCGTTTCATCAAGTATTTTTAATTCAGGCTTCACTACAACAGTATGCTTATTTTTATTAAGGGTCATATTGATGACAAAAGCAGATTTTGCATTTGCGTGCGCCTTGGTAATATTTACGTTACCGACTTTGATGAAATGCATATCATGTTCATGTCCGCCCATAATCATTGCCAGGCCGGGAAGTTTTACAGCGAGAATGCTGTCATCTGCAAGTGACTGGTGTGTAAGCGCTATCACGGCGTCACAGGAGTCTTTTACCTGGTTATACAATCTCTCGGCAGTTAAGAGCGGATCGGTATAAGAGACATATTCTGCTTTATTAAAAGGTAGTGTGATACCAATAAAACCTATCCTGGCCGAAGTGCCGTCAGCATCTTTTACATGCATTATATAGGTTTCAGGAAATGATATGCTTTTTCCCGAAACAGTTTTTACAAAAGGCGATATTCCATTTTTTGTTTTATGAAATGTGTTTGACGAAACCCAGTCAAAAGTTGATTCATTGATCCTGTCCTGTAATTCACTTTCAGTAATGTCAAATTCATGATTGCCGAAAACGGCCAGGTCCATTCCTGCAGCGTTCATCGATTCAATCATCTGTCGACCGCGAATTCGCTTTCCTTCATACTTTAAACTATTATAAACTGAGGGGCTCACAAAGTCGCCTGCCATTACTAAATAAGTGTTGGGGTTATTGCGTAGATTTTCTTTCTTTAACGTTGCCACCCGCGCCATTCCACCAATTTTTCCACCTTGCAAAGGTGCTATTTCATACACATCATTTACCTGTACAAAAGTGATATCTATTTTACCGTCATCTTTAGTAGAGGAATTTATTCTTGATGTTTTGCAGCCAAAGAAGCTAAAGAGAATGATAACACCGGCTATTTTGATAGATAGTTTCATGTCTCAAAAATTTAACGCACAATATAAGTAATGTTTTGGAATTGAATACCTTATAATTATAGGTAGTCTTTTATTTAAAAAATACGATGGCGGATTTAATGATTATTTTATGATTATAAAATCAATTTGAATTATTGGAAAATCACTAATTTCCTGGTTTAAATTTAAAAATAAATAGCACCTAAATCTTAAATCAGCATTCAAGATATCAGGTGCTATAGATTCGAATTTATTTCTCGATCCCTTGATCAATTTATAAATTTCCAAAGGTTAGATAAATATTTATCACCTATTATTTGACCATAAAACTCACTTTCTTATTTCCCCAATGCATACTTACCATACCATCAGGTTTTACCATGAACATTAATTTTTCAGCCATAGGACTATTGTTCTCTGCTTTCGTTTTTATGCGAAGGGCGTCGTCTTTCATTTCGTATTTAAAGGCGCCCCATTGTTCGGCAACTTTATTAAAAATAACTTCTACATTATCACCTGTGAACAGCGTGAAAAGTGAATATTTACCTGCCGGTAATTTTGAACCATCTATGGTAAGATCCTTATCAGTTTGAAATGTAGTTGCTTCATTGGCTCCTGTTCTCCAAACTTTGCCTTCCATTGGTTCAATATCCTTACCTATGGTTCTGCCTTTGATAGAGGGCTGACTATAATTGATGGTAATAGTAGCACCACTACTAATTTTTTGCATTACTGTTGCGGGTGGACTTGGTCTTTTTGATTTATCTTCTGCGGGCTTTTGGGCAAAAACCTGGGTAGCAAATAGTGCCGAGATGGCGAGAAGAGGAAGAATCTTTTTCATAGTTTTTTTTATTTTTTGTTGATTAAAGGAATTAGGCTAGATGAAATCTTCAATGAATTCTTTTTTAAATAAACTAGTTTGTTTTAAAATCAATTAAAATATTTCATGGGTTAAAGGTAAGTTATCGATTTCTTTATAGATTATAATTACAAATCCATTCATCATATTTATGCGTTAAAAATTATTTTATTCCAACTCAATTTTATCCAAAGCCAAAATAGAAAGCATTTTTTTTGGAAGAAGGTCTACAATTCTATTATATTTGCACACATTTTTAAAATCTACGCACCTGAAATCGGGAAGATTTTTGTTGTCAGAATTTATTGGTTCGGTAGCTCAGCTGGATAGAGCATCAGCCTTCTAAGCTGAGGGTCATTGGTTCGAATCCAATCCGGATCACTTTGAAGCCGCACATTTTTGCGGCTTTTCGTTTTATTTCAGTCTTGGTTTTTAAGGTAAAAAAAAGAATTTTAGAATGGAATTTTTAATAATAAAAACTCCTATCTTTGCAGCCCAAAAAATTATTTAATGGCAAACCACTCAGCAACAAAGAAAAGTGTACGTAGAAGTACTAAAAGAAATGATCGTAATCGTTACCAGGGTAAAACTACCAGGAATGCTATTCGTCAATATAAAGCAATCGATAATAAAGCTGATGCTACAGAAAAAATGCCTGATATAGCTTCAAGAATTGATAAGCTGGCCAAGCGTGGCATTATTCATAGAAATAAAGCTGCAAATCTTAAAAGAAAATTGACAAAATCGATTCAGTTATTAGCAAAATAATGCGTTGAGGTCAATACATATAATTGTATTCTAAATGGTCATCAAAGTTTTTTGGTGACTTTTTTATTTTTACCTTATTTTAGTTTTTTATTAACCAACCAAATCTTATGTCTATGCTAAAGCATTACCTTATTTTATTTTTAATTACTTTAATTTCTATTCCCTCTTTTTCCCAGGGTAAGGAAACCTTTTCTAAACTGGCTGATTCAGCTACCAATTATGACACGAGAAATTGGACTGGCGATAATGGACTTCCATGGAAAGCAACTGATGCGCGTACAGACCAACTTATTAATGGA
>JBDTEF010000346.1:0-3651 GCA_039922615.1 Ginsengibacter sp. | reverse complement strand
TCTATAAAACTTTGATAAGTGTCATAGAGCAGTTTTTCTTTTTGGGGATTCATTTATTTAATTATTGAGCAATGTGATTTTTAAATTTTTGGAAGGTTGTCTGAACTGTGATTTATATGATTTGTTTGATTTGTCTGATTTTCTTCCATATTATTTGATGATTATTTTTTATTTTTTAATTGTTTATTCTTTTTTGAATCAGGCAAATAATTTTCTGCGGATACTACTTTCTTTCCTGTTTTTTTCTCTAAATCAATTCTTGCTTTGCCAGCCACAGAACCGCCTTGTTTCGCTACAATTTTATTTTCAACGAAGCCTTTTGGGTTTTTCGTTTTCACTATGGCAGTGGTGGAAGCTTCGCCCAACATGGAAAAAATTAATTCCAAATCATTCATATGGTCACGTAGATTTTGGCTTTTTAATCCTTTTACGTTTTTATATTCAGAGGGTGTAATCCCGAATGTAGCTTTACTGATTTCTGCTGTAAGTATTGCATATTCTTTATGTTTTTTTACTTCCCGGGCTTTCCATTCGTCAGTTAATTCTTCTCTTATGGCGATGCTTCGCATTCGTTTTTCAATCCAATCATCGGGATAACCTTTAAGTTTATACAGTTCCCTGGTACGTTGAGTGGCAAGTTCAGGATTTTCAATTTCATCTAACCTATCCGAACCTACCTGTGCCAGCCATAGTTTAAAGGGTTCTGCTTTGGGAGATGGAATGGATTGAATGATGCGGAGAAGGCTTTGTGAGGTTGCAGCTTGAATTTTACGCTTTCTACCATCTGCTGCTTTCATTTCAACCAGGGTACAAATTGTACCCCAGTTGCTTTTAAGTTGTTCATCACGGATGAGTAATCGTTTTATATATTGTTTTACATCTGTGCTGTCTGTCAAAACTTCTACAACGTCCTGAACAGAAAAATACCACTTTTGTTTTTCTTCATCCCAAATGGAACGAACTTGCTTACTTTCAAATAATTTAATGTTGCTCATAAAAAATCATTTTTTTTTAATGAAAGGAAGTATAATTCTACCTGACATTCTAACCTATTTTATCCAACAGTTTTCTTCCACTTCACCTTATTTTTTTATTCGGAGCCATCGGCGATGCCACCTTCTTCGGCGGATTATTTTTTAATTGCTGCATAACAATTTCTATGGCTTTTTCTAACTGCGGATCATGGCCATTAATCACTTCGGAAGGCCATTGTTCTACTTCTACATCAGGAGGTGTACCAACGTTTTCTATTCCAAAACCTTTGTCATCATAAAAACCAACATTCGGAGCAGTAACCACACCACCATCAATAAATTCAGGAAAGCCAAGCACACCTACGAGTCCGCCCCATGTGGTTTTGCCTACCAATGTTCCCAGTTTTGCCTGGCGAAACAGATAAGGAAGATAATCGCCACCGGATCCTGCAGTTTCATCTATCAGCATCACCTTTGGCCCCTGGATAGATGCATTAGGTGCTTTCTGATCTTTACCAAAACGGTAACGCCAGTAAGATTGCGCAGGACGTTTGAGCAGATCAATATAATAATCTGCTAACTGTCCGCCACCATTGAATCTTTCATCAACAATTATCCCGGCTTTATCGGCTTGCGGGAAGAAATATCTTTTAAAATAATCATGACCTTCTGCTGCTGTGTTAGGAACATATACATAAGCTACTTGTCCATTGGTAGCTTCCTGTACTTTTCGCATATTTCCTTCTACCCAATCACGGTTACGTAAACCCACTTCACTGGCAACAGGCAATACTTTTATGGTACGTTTGTTTGCACCTGCAGCAGAGGATGCCACCGTAAGATTGGTGATTTTTTCTGCTGTATTTTCAAAATAACTGTAAAGGTTTTTATCTGCCGTTACGTCCATCCCGTTTACGGCTAAAATGTAATCGCCAACCTTTACATTTACACCCGGCTCTGTAAGCGGTGAACGCAAATCAGGTGACCAGTTTAATCCGCCATAGATCTTTTTAAAACGAAACCTGTTATTGCTTACATCATAATCTGCACCCAACAATCCACCCGGAATAAAATCAGCTTTTGTGCGTCTGTCGCCGGGATTGTCAAATCGGTGATGGCCTACAGATAGCTCACTAAACATCCATTGCATTACCAGGTATAAATCACTTTTACTGGCAACATCGGGCAACAAGGCTTCATATTTTTTCTTCATCGCTACCCAATCAATCCCATGCATATTTGGATCATAAAAGAAATCACGATTTACACGCCATGCCTCGTTAAAAATATTTTTCCATTCCTCTTTTGGAGAAATTTTTACCTGCAATAAAGAAGTATTGAGCATGGCATCAGGACCGGGTTTCTGACCGATGGCAGTAATGCCCCATTTGCCATTGTTATTATATAACATTTTCTCTCCTTTGGCAGCAATGATGTATCCATTCGCTGGCATAATTGGCTCCTCTTTTCTTTTCTTTAAATCGTATTTGTTAAGCATTGTTGGAGCTGCTCCATGAGGCGCATCAGAAAGGTAAAAAAGTTCACCTTCCTTTGGAACTTGTAAAGACTTATAGTTACCCATTGCAATGGGTAAAGGAACAATCCTGTTTTGAATTCCATCCCAATCTATTTTCACCATTTTACTTTTTGCATTCGCAGTGTCCTTCGGTTTAGCCACAGTACTGTCTTTCACTTCTTCTATATCATTCTCTTTGGCGAAAGGGGAGAGTGTTTCCTTTTGCAAAGTGATCAGGTAAATCAGATCTGTTGATTTCATATCGTTGCTTGACTGGTCGAACCAGTTGACAACCGGTCCGGCATCCGTACTGGCAAGCAGGTATATATATTTTCCTGAAGGATCAAAAACAGGTTCTGTTACATTTGATAAGGCATCCGTGAGGGCGTGTGATTTATTGTCAGTTACAGAATACACCCATGCTTTTTCAAAATTAGTTTCCTCAATGGTTGTGTAGGCAATGTTATTTCCATCAGCCGACCAGCTACCAAATAGTTCCCGGAATATGCCGGGAAAAAAATTCACATCCTGGGCGATCTTATTTGTTTGGCCGCTGGCAATATCAGTCAGGTATAACTGGCGACCGTTATCAACATAAGCTACTTTTTTACTATCGGGTGACCAATGAATATAGGCATAGAAGCCAGCGCCATTAAGGCTAATCATCTTTGGTTCACCTGAACCATCCTGATTTTTTATATACAATTGATACTCGCCTGTGGCATCACTAAAATAAGCAATTGACTTACCATTGGGTGACCATGCAGGTTCCTTCTCGTGAATGCCGGGTGAATTTGTAAGATTTAAAGCATCGCCTTTTTGCGCTGGTAGTGTAATAATTTCTCCCCTAAAATCCAATACCACCCTGGATCCTGATGGAGAAATATCGCCGCCGCGAATGTACTGGTCTCCTTTTACAAATCTTTCCCGCTGATCCAGCAAATCGGCAGCAATGCCAATTTTCAATTTTTCAGTTTTATCATTTGCCATCGAATACTCATGCAGATATCCGGCCTGGGAAAAAATTATTTTATCTCCTGTACCTTCTAAACTTGAAATGGGAAAGTCAGTAAATGTAGTGAGTTGGGTTACGGCTTTATTCGCCGGATCGAAACTGTATAAATTAAATTCACCATTGCGGTCGCTGCGGAAATAAACTTT
>JBDTEF010000345.1:0-14205 GCA_039922615.1 Ginsengibacter sp. | reverse complement strand
AGAAGTAAAGCTGATGGGCACTTTCAGGGCAATGAATGAAGATTGGCGGTTTAAAGCGCATGAATTAATTAAAAATATTTGTTCAGAAACCGGAAAAATTTCAGGTACTACCATAGAAGCAACAATTGACGTTGGATATCCCTTTGTACTGAATGATATTTCACTAACCCAAAAAGCAAAAATCTTCGCCGGAGAATTTATGGGCAAAGAAAATATTGAGGAGACAGAATTGAGGATGGGTGCCGAAGATTTTGCCTATTATTCTCATTTAATTCCTGCTTGCTTTTTCCGCCTTGGCGTGGGTAATTTTTCTAAAAATATTTCTTCCGGGGTACATACACCTACTTTTAATATTGATGAACAAGCGATTGAATTGGGTGTTGGAATGATGGCCTGGTTAGGAACAATTGATATTTAAAGAATCACATAAAAAGAGTAAGTAAGCAACCAAAGCCATTCAATCCCGATATAGGGTGGGCTGATTATTGATCGATGATACAGACCAATTAATAATCCGGCATTTGGGTTTTCCTAAACATTGCAATCCATAAATATTAAGTCAGGATATATTACACCTGGTTTCTGCTGTTATTCCTGTAATTCTGTAATTTAAAGCTTGTACAATCAGTTATCTTTGAACCTTAATTCAAACAGTACTCCTGGCTTAATGAGTCCGGGTACAATATTTATCTATGCAGAAAACCATCAGAAACCAAGAGGCCCTGGATTATCATTCCAATGGAAAACCCGGAAAAATAGAGGTAATTCCTACAAAAGCTACCAAAACACAAAGAGATCTTTCATTGGCGTACTCCCCAGGCGTAGCGGTCCCTTGTATGGAAATCAAGGCGGATCCGGATACTGCCTATAAATATACTGCCAAAGGAAATCTTGTAGGTGTCATCACCAATGGCAGTGCAGTATTGGGATTGGGAAATATTGGGCCCCTGGCCAGTAAGCCCGTAATGGAAGGTAAAGCAGTATTATTTAAAATATTTGCAGATATTGACGTTTTCGATATAGAAGTAAATGAAACTGATCCTGAAAAATTTGTGGAAATTGTGGCTGCCCTGGAACCAACTTTTGGCGGCATCAACCTGGAAGATTTAAAAGCACCGGAATGTTTTTATATTGAGCGGAAATTAAAAGAGCGGCTAAGCATACCTGTTATGCATGATGATCAACATGGAACGGCGATCATTAGTTCGGCAGCTTTGTTAAATGCACTGGAGATTCAGCGAAAAAGAATAAGCCGTGCGCACTTTGTAGTTAATGGCGCTGGTGCTGCCGCTATGGCTTGTATGCAGTTGTATGTAGCTGTGGGTGCTAATCCTGACAATTTTATTGTTTTTGATATAGACGGAGTACTTCATACAGGCAGAGAAGATCTCGATGACATTAAGCGAAAATTTGCTACTACAAAAAATTCAAAACAGACACTTGCAGATGCCATGAAAGGCGCAGATGTTTTTGTTGGCTTGAGTGTAGGAAATGTAGTAACGCAGGACATGATAAAAAGCATGGCCAAAAATCCTGTTGTTTTTGCCCTCGCTAACCCGGATCCTGAAATCACGTATGATAAAGCATCTGTGGTTAGGAAAGACCTGGTAATGGCAACGGGTCGTACAGATTTTCCTAACCAGGTAAATAATGTACTAGGCTTTCCTTATATTTTTCGCGGTGCACTGGATGTTCGTGCCACGCAAATAAATGAAGCAATGAAACTGGCTGCAGTTAAGGCATTGGCAGATTTGGCAAAAGTTTCTGTGCCTGATATTGTGATGTTGGCCTATAATGAAAAAAATATGGTGTTTGGACCAAAGTATATTATTCCAAAACCATTAGATAATCGCCTGTTAGCAACCGTGGCCGTGGCTGTGGCAAAAGCAGCGATTGAAAGTGGAGTAGCCCGTGTAAACATAACTGATTGGGAAATGTACAAAAGCAGTCTCAATGAAAGATTGGGCATCGATAATCAATTGCTCCGTTTGATTGGCGGAAAAGCGAGAAAAGATCCTAAAAGAGTTGTTTTTGCGGAAGCGGAAAATCAAAAGATCCTTAAAACGGCACAGATGGCAGTAGATGAAGGTATTGCCTATCCTATTCTTTTGGGCAACCCTGAAAAAATAAAAAAGATAGCGCTTGAAAATGGAATTGATTTAGGAGATATACCTATCATTGATCCTAAAAGTGAAACCTCGGAAGAAAAAAGAAAAGAATTCGGTAAAATACTTTTCAATAAAAGACAACGCAAAGGATTCAACGTATATGAATCAAAGAAAATAATGAAAGAACGCAATTATTTTGGTTGCATGATGGTAGAGACTGGTGAAGCAGATGCAATGATAAGTGGTCTTTCTAAAAATTATCCTGATACAATTCTTCCTGCCTTGCAAATAATTGGTCTTGAAAAAGGTTCCAGGAAAGTTGCAGGAATGTATATCATCATGACCAAAAGAGGACCTTTATTTCTAGCAGATACTACAGTCAATTTCAATCCAACAGCAGAAGAATTGGCTGATATCGCTCTATTGGTTGCCAAAGAGGTAAAAACTTTTGGCATTAAACCGGTAATTGCCATGCTTAGTTATTCCAATTTTGGGAGTAGTAATTCTCCGGAAGCGAGGCTGGTGGCGCATGCCAGGGAAATTGTGAAAGAAAAAGATCCCTTGTTGGTGGTAGATGGAGAAATGCAGGCGAATGTGGCTTTTAATAAGGAAATACTAAGGGATAATTATCCTTTCAGTGAATTAGTTAATAATGATGTGAATGTGCTTATTTTTCCCAATCTTGCAGCCGGAAATGTTGCCTACAATTTATTGCAGGAAGTAGGAGGAGCGGATGCGATTGGCCCGATTTTATTAGGATTGAATAAACCGGTTCATATTTTACAATTAGGAAGCCAGATCCGGAGTATTTATAATATGGTTTTAGTAGCTGTAATTGATGCCCAGGAAAAGAGCAGCAGGAATGTTGAGCCGGAAGAAACGGAAAATAAAAGCAGCAATAAAAAAGGAAAGAAGTAATTAAGGCAATCCCAAAATAATAAGAAATTATATGAAATTTTTCACCATCTTAGGTAGTTATTTAAAAATGATCAAAGGTATGTTTACCAAGGCAGAAAATGCCAAAATGTACTGGAAAGAACTAATGACTCAATCCGTGGAGATCGGTTACGGCGCCCTGGGAATTGTTTGTATCATTTCAATATTTATGGGTGCCGTAAGTACAATTCAAACAGCTTACCAGCTAACAAGTCCATTGGTGCCTAAAGAAACTATTGCGCAGGTGGTAAGAGATACAGTAATCCTGGAGTTTGCTCCCACATTGGTTTGTATCGTGTTGGCAGGTGTGATAGGAAGTAAGATTGCAGGTGAATTGGGAAATATGCGGGTAAGTGAACAAATAGACGCCCTGGAGATCATGGGGATAAATACAAAATCGTACCTAATAGCTCCAAAGATTTTGGGTGCACTTATTACTATCCCACTTTTAGTTGTACTGGCGATGGTACTAGGTATTTATGGCGGCAGATTGGCCGGAAGCCTTGCAGGTATTATCGCAACTGATACTTTCGACAGGGGATTGATAAGTAATTTTACACCAAAAAATGTCTGGTTTTCTATTTTAAAGGGATACACTTTTGCCTTTATCATCAGTAGTATTTCAGCTTTTTACGGCTACAATGTAAAAGGAGGTGCCCTGGAAATAGGACGGGCGAGTACGACTGCAGTAATTGTAAGTTGTGTGCTTATTTTGATTGCAGATTTTGTGTTATCATTCTTCTTACTTTAGTATAAATTTTTTAAGAATTCTCAATTAATACCAGATTATGATTGAAATAAAAGATGTTAGAAAGTCTTTCGGAGACAAGGAGATTTTAAAGGGAGTGAATGCTGTGATGGAAACCGGAAAAACGAACCTGATCATAGGAACCAGTGGAAGTGGTAAAACTGTTTTACAAAAGTGTTTGGTTGGATTGTATGAGGTAGATGCCGGCCAGATTATTTTCGATGGCAGAGATTTAACAACCATGGCCCAGGAAGACCGGAAAGAATTGCGCCAGCAAATAGGCATGCTTTTCCAGGGGTCTGCCTTATTTGATAGTATGACTGTAGAGAAGAATATACGTTTTCCATTGGATATGTTCACCAACTGGAGTAGTGCCAAAAAGTTAGCGCGCGTAAATGATGTATTGGCACGCGTGGAACTGGAGGGTGTCAATAAAAGATTTCCTGCTGAAATAAGTGGTGGAATGATGAAGCGGGTGGGCATCGCACGTGCGATCGTATTAAATCCAAAATATTTATTTTGTGATGAACCCAATTCCGGCTTAGATCCCCAGACTTCCCTGGTAATTGATAAGCTGATCCATGATATTACTGTTGAAAATAACATGACCACTATTATAAATACGCACGATATGAATAGTGTGATGGAGATAGGAGAAAATATATTATACTTAAGCCAGGGAGAAAAAGAGTGGGAAGGAAATAGTCATGATCTTATTTTCAGCACCCATGATAAATTGAACGATTTTATTTTTGCATCTGCATTTTTAAAAGACGCCAAGGATATGCGTACTCTTGAATTAAGAGGTATTGTTGATAATGATCGTAATATGGGAGATATCCTTGATGGTACGGAAGACCTGGTAATGAAAAATGCTGATTTTACAGACAATAAGCAGGTAAATCAATAATTGATATTACCCCAGCATTTTTAATTGGGAATACGAATACTACCATGAATTGCCCTTGGGTTAAATAGTTATTATCCTTTTATTTCAGGAGGGATATTGGAATTATGGATGATGGTAGAGAGAAGTGTAAATTTAATGAATGAGGTTTTTCAATACATGATCTAACCCTTCATCCGGTTTGGTTTAAATGCCAGGTGTTACGCTATTTTGGTCTATGCTAAAGCCATCTGCCGTAAAATAATTCGCTGTAGGATTACCATTGTAAATCCTTTAGTCAATTTGAATTTCTCACCATTTGACATTCCGCCTGATGTATTTCCCGCTTCGATTTTCAAGAAAACGAATAATCCATGCCATAAGTTACAAGCAAGAAAAGAGCGGGCATGTATGATACCGCCGGATAGTAAAAAAATAAAAATCGTATAAAAAAAGCCGGAAATTAACCGGCTTTATTTTTATACTAATAAAAATTTTACATGTTTCTTCTCTATCTTTTAATAGCTTTTAATGCTGAAGCGTAATCAGGCTCCTGGCCAATCTCAGGCACTTGTTCAGTATAGACTATTTTACCTTCCGGATTTACAACGATCACGGCGCGGCTCAATAAACCTTTGAAAGGTCCATCAACGATCTGAACACCGTAGCTCTTTCCAAAATCACTTCTGAAATCAGATAACATTACTACATTTTTAATGCCTTCGGCTGCGCAAAACTGCTTTTGGGCAAAAGGTAGATCTTTAGAAATACACAGTACTTCCACATTATCCATGCCTGCCGCATCTTCATTAAACTTACGTACAGATTTTGCACATACACCGGTATTTACACTCGGAAAAATATTCATAATAATATACTTTCCTTTGTAGTCGGCAAGGCTTTTATCTGTAAGTTCCACATCAGTCAACAAGAAATTACTTACATCTGTTCCTATTGCCGGTAGTTTACCTATTGTATGTATTGTTTGGCCGCCTAAGGTGATGGCAGTACCATTTGAATTTTCCATTTGAGAATTGTTTTTTACTTTTTTTGTTGTTTGTGAATAAGTTTTTGGACATGCTAAAGTAACCAGAAATGATATGATCAAGATTTTTATTGAAAAAGAAACTGTGTTTGTCATAGAATTTTATATTGAGTCAGGAAGTTAAAAATTAAGAAGGCAAGGAATTATGAAGTCTTAAGCCAATCAGCCGAAATAATTATTCCCAAAAATTTATAAGCGCATCCGCTGTAGGCCCTGCTGATAGCGGGTTCTGGCCTGTAATTAATAATCCATCAATTTCTGTATGAGAAAGAAATGGTACAAGACCCGTGTGATAATCTGCGCCTAATTCTTTTAGCCGGTCTTCCAATGTGTAAGGAATATTGTCTGATCTCATCGCTAATTTTTCTTCGGTATTGGAAAAACCGGTAACCCTCTTTCCTTTTAAAACTGTGGCATCCATTTCCGCTGCCTTAATTAATGCTGCCGGTCCGTGGCATACTGATGCAACCGGTTTTCCACTGTTTAAAAAATCGATAATCAACTGCCCGCTTTTTTCATTTGTTGCCAAATCAAATAGCGGCCCGTGCCCTCCAGGGAAAAAAATTGCATCATAATCGACAGAATCAATTTCAGATAATAGTAAAGTATTGTTTAAGGCATTTTGCGCCACTTCATCATCCTGGAATCTCCTGTTAGAACCGGTTATATTTTTTGTCAATTCACTCATCGGGTCTATTGGAGGTTTACCACCTTTTGGACTTGCAAGAGTTACCTGGAAACCTTTATCGATAAACTCGTAATAGGGATCAGTAAATTCGCCGATCCATAATCCTGTCGTGCTATCTGTATTTTCTAACTCCTTGTGAGAAGTAAGTACCATCACAATTTTTTTCATTAACCTTTTTTTAAAATTAATGTTACAAAATTAGGACCACAACTCATTTTGCGGAATAATTCGTCAAAACCTGTTATTAAAAAAATTGATAAAAAAAAGGATTTCTTTTGGTTAAGAGTTTTCATTTCATATCAAGATCTTTTCTTTCATAGATGTGTTTACCCAACGGTAAACTTCTTTTGAGTTTCCAAAAATGGCTTGCCTGATCGATTGTACTGTTTGGATTGTCCGCAAAAAAGTCCCTGGTATATTGGTTGTATTGATTTCCTGCAGGAATGTCGCTTTTATAATTTTTGTGCTTACTTAATTCATTTAGTCTCCTCCATTCATTGACCGCATCTTGCAAAGTTTTACCGCAATTGTTTTTCATAAAGTCCATGAGCGGAATACTGAAATGGAATTTGTCGCCACAATGTTTAATAAAAAAACGCCTTACATTTTGGCTGTTTTTATAACTGTTTGTAATAATAGTTTCGGGAGCCAATTCTTCCGAATGCCAATCAAATTTTGAAGCTGGCTGTTTTGAAGTAGTCCGTTTTGGTTTGATGTTATCTTTTTGGTTAAGTGCATTCGCAATACGGTCTAAAATGTCAAACTTTGAACCTGCATACGTTATATTGTGCAACTTACAAAAGTCAACTAATTCCTTTTTCAACCAATACCATTTTTTTAATTCTTCACCGGTTTTGATAGCAGCAATATCTGGTCTTTTCATTTTTAAATGTGTTCGTTATTACGTTAAAATTTATTTTTACTAAAACTCTCAACAAACAAAAAACGAATGGTGAATAACACTTAACTCACAATACTTCTAAACATGCGTGTCTCAGATTATTATTTTAAAATTGATACCAGGTTAAAATATATTCATCATTTCTTATTGAAGAATATAATTTCAATAAATAATCTAATCCTAATATGTTTTTACAATCTTTTTTTGTAAATACCTTGTCAATATCAATGTCCTTATCCAGGTCGTAATAGTAAAACTTGAGCCTATAAACCTGGTGCCCGTTAAAATCTATATAAGCAGACATTGTATGCGGTTCCTCTAAGCGGTCAAAACTTCGTAAGTAGTAATCCGCACTTTCACCTTTATAAATTTTTTTTTTCATATCGGTTAGCTTATCATACAAACGATCTCCATTTGCTTCATCTACATCAGGGATCAACACATAAATAAATTTATTAAATCCAATGGTTTCTTCTTCCAGAATGTAAGTATTTTTAAGTAATAAAACCTGGGTTTTTTTATCTTCAAAATCACCTAAATTATTAAATGTATCAGACAGTAATTTAACTGGTCTTATGCCTTTTGCAAAATTGGTGCTGCCGACCTGAATGGAGCCTGTAGTATAGCCTTTATAAAAATAGGTTACACTTATTGGAGGTATTCTTCCCATGCAGCACAAAGCAAACTGTGCACTTTTTTGTAAAGTTGAAAAATCAATTTTTCCTGTGTATAGTCCATCTTTTTTTTCTACATTAAATACAATGAAATCGTTCCTGGGAATTTTATAGTTCGTGTTATTTAATGGAGATTTATTTTCTAATTTTTTTTCAATATTTAACGAGTCATTGGGTTGAACTTTCTCCTGGCTATAAGATGAAATACTCTGATGAAACAATAATACAATTATAAAAAATGACTGCATAGTCTATAGTAATTATTACTGTAAAGTTAAGTTGCCTATTGTATAAGCATGAAGTAAAATTACTCCTGATTGTAGCCTCAATTTGTGATCAAAAGTTTTAATTTTTCTGCTCTTGCGCGCCCTGCTTTGTAGTTTGGGTCGAGGTGAATTGCCCTGTCAAGATAATTAATTGCCTGGGTTCTAAATTTCTTTTCCTGGTGTTCTTTAGCCCAGGCCCAATAAGTAAAACTCATGATTTTCCAATTTGCATAATGAGCATTTTTATCCTGTTTATTGATGATCGATTGAAAATCTTTTTTACCAAACTTTCTTTTTGTAAAGAAAAACCAGGGCAGATTTTCGGCAACACTTCCTCTCATGAATTCAGGCAGATAACTTACGGTCGCGTATTTCTGTACGGCATCTTCAAACAATTTAAATGCTTCGCCAATTAATTTTAATTTCTTTGTTTCGGCTCCCACCAATGATAATGCAGAAGCCCGGTAAGAGGAAATGAATGGCATTAATTCTTTTGTTGTTAATGGTGAATTGAACAATTCACTTAGTTGGTCATAACTTTTTTTTCCGTAACCTTTATATAAAGTTTTCGAAAAGAATGATAAGTTCAAAGCAGTTTCGTGGTAAATGATGGCAAGTCTGACTTTATTAATTTCGTTCGGTTCCTGCAGAAACTGTTGTTCAACTGCTATGAGTTTACCTTTCAATTCAATTGTGTCAATTATTTCCATAACATCGTCTAATTGATGTTCAAAAGTTTTGACCTTTGAAAAGTCTAATTGCTGTGCATTCAAGCCGTTTGTAATTGTCATAACCGTAAATATTAATGTGAATAATTGATGTCTCATTTTGTTCCATTTATGAGATACAAAGATGCAATGGCAATACGCCAGGAAACGATGACTTAAGTTAAGACTTTTGTTTAAACAAAATCCTTTTCCTGATCCTGCTCAAGCTTTCGGGACTGATACCTAAAAAATTGGCTATATATTTTTGAGGGATCCGCTGGAATAAGTCGGGTTGATTTTTTAGTAAATTTTGAAACCTTTCTTCGGGTTTTTCTGATGATAAAGACATCGCTATTTCTGTGGCTCTTTGGGCAACCTTTTCAGCCATCAGCCGGCCAAATGTTTCATATTTATTACATTCCTGGTAGAGGTTGTAAAGATCTTCTTTGTGAATGATGAAAACAGTTGTATCCTCCATCGCCTGTAGATTCATTTTTCCTGCTGTGCCGGAAGTGAAACTTTGAAAGTCTGTAACCCATGAGTTATCAAATGAAATGTCACAGGTCTTTTCTAAACCGTCTTTAACGTGAAAGTGCCTGATGGAACCTTCAGCGATGTATGCAATGAAATGACAAACTTTATTGTCTTGCAGTAAAAACTCTTTTTTACTTAAATATTTTATTTGAAAATAATTATCAATAAGTTCAAGCTCTGTTTCGGAAAGTGGAACGGTTTGTTTACAATATTTTTTTAACTTACTGAACATATACTGTTGGCAAAAAATTACTGCTAATGTTTTAGAATATTAAATTGAAAAGATGAAACTATTTAACCATCCTCTTCAACAACTTTAATCGCTAATAGATTACCTAAATATACTCTTTTGTTAGTTAGCCGACCTACCATAAATGTGTTCTTGAATTATAGATATAAGATGGAATGAAGCGAAATTGCAAATATTGGGAAGCCTGGTCAGATTTCTTCAAGTCCAACAACTTATGAGACAATACTTGCGTATCACTATTTTATTTCTTACTGCAATTTCTCATTAAAAAAAGCGATCGTCCGTTGCCAGGCCAGTTCTGCAGCAGCTTTGTCATAACGTGGTGTGGTATCATTATGAAAACCATGATTTACACCAGGATAAATGTACGACGTGTATGCTTTACTGTTAGCCTTTAATGCAGCTTCATATGCAGGCCAACCACCGGTAACGCGCGTATCAAGATCTGCATACTGAAGTAGCAGTGGCGCATGAATTTTAGGGACATCAGCTGCCTCTGGTTGACTGCCATAAAAGGGAACTGCCGCTGCAAGATCCTCAATTCGAACGGCCATCATATTGGCGATCCATCCGCCAAAGCAAAATCCTACCACACCTACTTTGCCATTACAATCTTTGAGATTTTTTAAATAAACATCAGCTGAAATAAAGTCTTCAAGCATTTTATTTTTATCCAATTTAGCCTGCATCTCGCGGCCGGCATCGTCATTCCCCGGGTAACCACCCAATGGGGTAAGAGCGTCAGGCGCAATGGCAATAAAACCTGCCAGGGCTACACGTTTCGCTACATCTTCAATATATGGATTGAGGCCACGATTTTCATGAACGACCACAATGGCGCCGGTTTTCTTTTTTATGCCAGCTGGATTACATAATAAAGCTTTGATAGAGCCGCTGCCATTCGGAGAATCATAATGGATGTACTCTGAATTGATGCGGGGATCATTGGCTTTCACCTGCAAAGTGTTTTTATAATCGGGCATCAGGAAGCTCAGCAATGAAGGAATTGTCAATCCGCCCACTGCATAAATGGCCAGCTTTTGCATAAAGTCACGGCGCTTCAGACGATTGTGTGCATAGTCGTCATATAAATCAAAAACTTCTTGTTTGATGTCTTCTTTTTGAATGTTGCTCATATACAAACTTTTATTTAGGCAGAATTGCATGGTATATTTCCTGCATTATTAAAAACATTTTTTAAAATGACAATATCAACTTTTGATATGCATTCTAAATTTGTTTATCATTCCGATAAAAGATCTCTTTCGCATTTGCCCATGCTGTTTTTTGCCCAACCTAAATTTAATAAGTGAAAACTAAATCTTTATTCTTTAAATACTGCAAAATTTTAAAAATAATAACCTGGCTACCGCTATGAATTTTAATAAAAAAATGAGTTGGTTTCTTGTAATCTGGTAGTCAGGGTATCGGAATGTGTGGTTAATTTTTATTTGAACAATTTCGTAAATTTTCCCGTGTGATTTTTAAAAAATATAGCCGGGAAATTCTTCAATATTACATTGTTCTACCTACCTTAAAAATTAAGTAATTCTCTTCAATTTTTTACTGAGATCAAAATAGCAGAGGCTGAAAATATTTCACTTGATATTATTGCACATCCAGGTTAAAATGTTGATATAAACCAAAAATATTTCCGAATGGATCAGTAAATCTTGCATATTTTTCTGTGGCTGAGTATACAGGTCGTTGCAATACTATTCCTCCATGGGCAATAATTAAATCCATACTTTCCTGAATGTCATTTACCATTATCGATATAATGATTCCAGTTCCGTTAGAGGGTTTTGGTCCTACAACCCACGTCCCGCTTACTTCTCCCACACCGTCGTCGAACGATACCTTTCCTGCTTGATCATCTCTGATATCCCAGCCAAAAACTTTTTTATAAAAATCCGATGATACAATAATGTCATTTGCTGGTATTTCCAAATAACATATTTTTCCATGTCCGTAAGTGGGGTGCAAGTTATTTTCCATAAAATTCTACTTTTTATTTACATTATATTATGAGGTAAAAATAGACCATTTGCGCAAACACATGATTGTATTCGATATTTTGTTTTATTCATTTCAATAGGATTGCCAGTTACTGTAGATCGCTGATAATTTATGCCCCAAATTGCCTTAAATGATGGTCGGAATGTTTATAAGCTAAATATCCAATTTGTTCAACCGTCATTTTCCCGCAAAAGGGATGCACAAATTCGGGATTTGGAGTACGTGCATTTTCTTCAATTAAACCAATCCATTTCTTTTTTTTTCCGGCTACATCATTACTTTTTTCTTTTACTATAAGATTGATTTATCTATTGTTGACTTCCTATTTTCGTAAATTATTTTTTTTATTTTTTCTTATGATTCAATAGCCGCAATGCGTTGAATACAGCCTGGTGCATAATGGTTGCATGATCTTCCTCCGGTAAATAATCAAAATAGACTTTTACATTTTCATTACCAGCCCGTTTTATTTTGTCTGCCAATAAATTGGCATCCACTTCCATCACTCGTGGAATTTTTGTTGGTGTCAATCCTTCTTTACCCACGCCGATGTAGATGTCGGTTTTTGTGGAAATACTTTTGATGAAACCATCTGATTTTAAATTTAATAACGAACCATTGTCCCACCATATGCTTGGGCTTATGATGATATATTTATCAAAAAGTGCCGGCTTTGTGAATAATATTTCTGATGCTAAAAGCCCACCTAAGGATTCGCCGATAATCGTTTTTGAGGAATTGGTTTTGTATTTTTTTTGAATAAAAGGTTGCAATTCCTTTTCAAGAAAGCTGATAAATTTATCTGAATGCCCCGTGGTAGGATAATTCTTTAAATCCTCAGCTATCGTTGTTGGGAATGTAAAATCCCTTCTCCTGTCGACGGTGGCAATACCAACAATAATTGATTTTGGCACGCGGTTTATCCATTCAAAACTATTGAACTGGTAGAGCCCGACAATATGAATAAAATCTTCATCTGCGGAACCATCCAGCAAATAAACAACAGGATATTTTATGGTATCCTTTGGATTGTACCCACCCGGTAAATAAATATTCAACACCCTTTTTTCTGATAGCTCTTTTGATTGTATTTCGTCAATCACACCAAGAACAAAAGGTTTGGTATTGTCAATTGTTTTTGTTTGGGCATAAGCACTTCCGGGAAAAAAAGTAAGGAGTAGTATTATCAATTTTTTCATAGTTCCATTAATTTAAATTAATTATTAAAGTTGATGATTTACAGATAGCTAAGCCATTTATTTTCTTTATGATTTTCCTTGTATTTTCCATACCATTTGCAAATAGGGTAAAGCCCTGCCACCACTAATATCCATATCAAATAAATTAGCCAAAGCTGAACACCTCCGCCGACTTTCGGCCTGCCAAAATTAAAGCCAAATTCTAAATCTGAAATTTTGAACCCTTGCAGAAAAACCATTGCAAACATGATCAGGTGAATAATGAAAAAATGTAGTACAAAGTAAAACAATGGAACTTTTCCATAAACAGTTGCGATATCAGTGAACTTATTTTTCATCCCCTCAATAAGAGAAAGAATTAAAAACATGATGCCCAAAGTGAGGAGGCAAAATAAAAGAGATGGAGGATATTTGGTTACATTTATGAATGAAAGAAAAGTATACAAACTATTTTTTTGATTTGCCCAAGGGAACGAATCACCATAAATATTGATAAACCGGATTATAACAAAAAGCAACAAACTTGTAAGGCCAATCTTTAAAAATATTTTTTTTCTATTCGGTATAGTTTGTTCAAATAATCTGGCTGCCCAGAATCCTGTAAGCATAACTCCCAGCCACGGTATAGGTGGATAACCTACAACGAAAGTAACTCCCCGGCCGAGAGGAAACGCACCAGGAGCGAAGAATGGCATCAGGATTTGCTTAACCATTGAAGTTTCAGGAAGCGGTACGAACGGAGATAAATTATGTAATAATATAATGGCCAGGCCGATAATTCCAATTGTTTTTGCGGAGCATTTCAATAGCAAGCCGAGCAGTATAAATCCAAAACCAATTGCAGATAAAACATCAAAAAGAAAAACGTTGAAATAAATATCAAACCACAACGCAAAGTTTACAACTGTAAGGTCTAAAATGATTAACCAGGTTCCTCTCGTCAATAAATGATTTCTTGTTTCCGTAATATTATTTTTTTTCTTAAAAGAAATGAAGGCAGAGGCACCAGACAAAAAAACAAAAGTAGGCGCACATAAATGAGTGATCCAACGTGTAAAAAATAACACAGGTGTTGTGGTCAGCAAATCTGTCGGTTGATGAGAAATAGAAGTTACATGCAATAAGTCACGGGTGTGGTCTAATGCCATAATGATCATTACGATTCCTCTCATTATATCCACGCTGTGAATTCGTTTCATTTTTTGAATTTTACATTTATTTGCCAGGCATTCAATGTGATTTGT
>JBDTEF010000344.1:0-2566 GCA_039922615.1 Ginsengibacter sp. | reverse complement strand
GCGCGAAAGGAACGCATGGATACGGCGAGATGAAGGTCTTTGTTGAAGAAAACTGTTTTATGTTTTTCTAATAATTGCAAAGCATGGCCAGCTGCATATTCGCTATCGGTGAGCCTATCGGATACATAAACCTGCCATTCAGGAAAAGCACGATTTACAGAGTCTATCCATTCACTAATTCCTGCCTCACCGGTATTAATTTCTTGTCCACCACCTACAAGACAAACAATCACTGACCAATCTGGGTGCCTATCCATACAAGAAATTAAAAACTCCGGTTCGGAGATAGAAAAGTCCGGCAAGTTTTTTTTACGCTTCATAAAGTTTGAAGTCTGCGCAATGTCCCAGGCTCGTTGTGCTTCATCGAAAATAGTAACATGCTCAAAAGGTGGAGATAAATCCTTTAAACATTCATCACGGAAATTGTGAACGTTTTGAATCATTGATTTTACTTGACTAAAAACTTCTCCTTTTCTTACTTTATTACCATTCTCTTTTTCTCTTTTTACTTTATCTCTTGTTAGTGCTTCACGCAATATGGCAACTAATGGTCCATTGCCAGAAAGAAAAACGGTAGATGATTTTTCATTATCCTTGTAATTTTTTGCGCCGATATTCAATCCTACTAAGGTTTTACCCGCTCCCGGAACTCCTGTTACAAAGCAAATTGCCTTTTGATTATTCGCTTTTGCATCTATAATTATTTTCAGGATGGCGTCTGTAGTCGTTGATAAATTAATTGCGCTTGCATCTGTTCTCGCAATTTCATCAACAGAATGACCGCCATATAATGACATAGCTGCTTCAATAATTGTAGGTGTAGGAAAATAACTTCCACTTGCCCAGGTATCTTGATTAACATTTTCTCCATCAGCAAAAGCCAGCACACTCTTTATAACCTCATCCAAATTCTCTTGGTTTGTTCTGATAGGAAATAGAAGATTATCATTATGAGGCATTTCGGAAACAAGCGCATATGCTCTTTTCGATTCAGTACAAACTAAAATAGGTGCAATCAAATTGACATGACTGGTTTCATGAAAGTTTTTTAAATCGAGCGCATAATCCCAAACCTGGTCAACTGCACTTTGATTAAAATCTATTTCTCCTACCTTAAACTCTACAACAAAAATTACATTTCTAATAATTAAAACAACATCAATTCTTCGTCCCATTCTTGGGATAGAATACTCAAAGAAAATTTTGCCTTCATAATTGTGAAGGACTAATTTCAGCATTTTTATTTCCTGATTCCAGGCACCCTTTTGTGTTGGCTCATCAGGAAAATCACTTGCGCGAGTGATAGCACCGAAAATTTCATTCGTTGATGAAGTAAGAAAATTACCAATGGAATTTGAATAAAAGCAGCGGTTCATTGCATTAAAAGTAATGAAAATTATCTTTCATAACTTATTGGTAAATAATTTAATCCGCGATAGAAATTCATTGATATTTATTTCGTGAGTAGTTTCCTCTTTTGTCTCTTGAATAGATTCGAATTCATGCCATTCATGATCTATTTGATTATCCCAAGAATAATTCATGAAATGTGCATCTGGCATTTTCCATTCGTTTGCAATAAACCAACAGCCTTCAATTAGGTTATCTCTAACTAACCTTTCAATTTCATCTAAACTTTTTCCATTTGGGTTTGAAAAAACAACTTCGCAATAATTTTTAAAGTTAGAGGCATCCCGATATAGATAATTGAATTTGATATTCATCTTAGGTAATTTTTCTTACATGCTGTCTTATTGCTCAATGAATAAAAAACGACAAATTTTATTAAGGCATTTGCACAACTGGCTTGGATAATTATCAATTTTAAACTCCACAATTATTTCAACTCCTGCCCCACATAAAGCGCAAGTAACCGGCTGATCAGTCATTATAAAAATATCCATGGTTTGCAAATATCATTTTTGCACACATCTTAAATGGTATGTTTTAGAACACTTTTATTTTTTTGCAATCAACCTAAACAAAGTTTTTCCAATCCTTATGACCATGCCAGAAGCAACCATGCACAAAAATTACAGTCTTGTATTTTGGTAATACAATATCAGGTTTGACTGGGGGGCTTTTATCGTGAAGTTTATACCAGAATCCATTGGCATGCAGAAATCTTCTCACCAGCATTTCAGGCTTTGTATTCTTGCCCTTAATAGCCGCCATATTTTTGCTGCGAATTTCTTTAGAATGCACATCTGCCATTCCACAAAGGTAAAAGACGATTTGTTTCTGATTAGGTGTGTTACTATTATTTAATCGCCTTGATTTTCCAATAGTTTATAATAGGCTATTAAGTTATTTAAGTCAACTTCAATTTTATTCCAATCCAAATCTTTATTTGTATCATACACCTCATAGATATACGATGAATCATATTTATGCGGCTCTATTCCTAGAGTTTTAAAGTAGCTACTTACCGTTTCGGTACGCGGACTTAGGAGCCATTTGTATTTCGGGATTTCCGCTTCACTGATGGCATAAGCAAGAATTAGTTTGTGGTTTTCTTTGAAGAAATAGAAAACAGGAAAGATGCCATTTGTGACTTTTTGATCTT
>JBDTEF010000343.1:0-11439 GCA_039922615.1 Ginsengibacter sp. | reverse complement strand
ACTTCCGAAAAATTATTGACGAAGTTTAATGGGTTTTGTATCTCGTGTGCTATGCCTGCAGTGAGTTCGCCGAGGCTGGCCATTTTTTCGGACTGAACCAGTTGCTTTTGTGTGGCCTGGAGGTTTTTCAACGTTTTATTTAATTCATCCGTTCTTTCAAATACCTGTCTTTCCAGTTCATTATTTCTAATGATCGTATCTGCATTTGTCATATAGTTTCCTCCCTGAAACCTATAGTCCGGGCTTGATCCATGCACATGAACGATCAACCATTTATTTTTTTCATATTTCAATATCGTAGTACTTCTTATACGATCTCTGAAAATAGTTTCACCTATTTCCTGCTTCCAAACAACCTCTGATTCAACCCACGCTATATTTCCAACATGGGATAACCTTTTCCATAGAAATTCGATCGTAAAAGGATTTGGCGATTGTTCAATACCCTTATTATTAATTTCCATGTAAGCAGCTTTATTTTCAGCCTGCTCTTCTAAACCTGTTCCTATAAATGTAATATCATCATCACAAATGGAAAACCTGGTGGCCGGATCTCTTTTTGCAAGCGAATCCCAAAACAAATCGTGTGTGTGCATAATTTGTTTTTCTATCTCTATATCGTCATTCATTTTCTTTACTTTAAAAATAAACTTTAAACCATCCTCTTCTTCGTTGTTTGCTTTATTTCCTAACCATTGACTTTTACTCTTGCGCATTGCTTGTACTATGATTAATCTGATTTAGAAGCTTCACGATCCCGGCAAAATAATAATAAACTTAGTTCCTTTTTCTTTCTCACTCGCTACTTTTATTTCTCCTCCATCTGCTTTCACAATACCATAAATAGTGTGAACCTTGATTTATTTGATTAACTGATTTATTTGATTGGAACCGGTAAATAAATTATGAATTTTGTGCCTTCCCCTTCTTTACTATCTACTTTTATTTCCCCGCCATGTGCTTTCACAATATCATAGCTTATGCTCAAACCCAATCCTGTTCCTTGTCCTGTGGGTTTGGTGGTGAAGAATGGTTGAAATATTTTATCAACGATGTTTTGTGGGATCCCATTACCGTTGTCACTAACAGTAATGGTTATAATCCCCCTGCCCCCCAAAGGGGAGTTCAGGAAAGTCTTCACGGTTACAGTCGGTTCGTAAATAATTGGGGTGTTTGAATTCTCCCCTTCAGGAGTTAGGGGGCAATTTTTCTTCGCATTCACTGCGTAGAATGCGTTGTTATATAAATTCAATAAAACCCTGCCAATATCCTGTGGAATGATGTTTATTTTTCCAATACTTTCATCAAAATCAGTCTTGAAATCCGCATTGAAACTTTTATCCTTTGCTCTTAAACCATGATAGCTTAATCTTAAATACTCATCACACAGTGCATTGATATCTGTTGGCTCTTTGTTGACAGATGAACTTCTTGAATGCTGCAACATTCCTTTTACTATCGCATCGGCTCTTTTGCCATGATGATTTATTTTTTCTTCATTCTCTTTGATAATATTTGACAATATTTTTACTTCTTCGGTATTCCCTTTGTCAACCTCTTCAACCAATTCGCAAATTAGTTCACTATTTATTTCAGAAAAATTATTTACAAAATTCAATGGATTCTGAATTTCATGCGCAATGCCTGCAGTAAGCTCACCAAGACTGGCCATTTTTTCACTTTGGATGAGTTGAGTTTGCGTGTCCTTCAATTCGCTGAGTGCCTTTTGGGCATTGTCTTTCTGCTTATTGCTCTCATCCCTTTCTTTCTCTAAGAGAAGGTTGGTCTTTTGTTTCAATCTATTGTTACGATAAAGAATAAATGCGACGATTAAAAACAAAGTCAACCCCGCAAGCAGTGCATAAGTCCGGTATTTATTTTGTAATAGAATTGTACGTTGTTGTTCTTCCTGCATCTGTATTTTCTGGTTGAATTGTGTGCCCTCCATTTGAACCGTTTTATTATTACTGTAAAGTGAATCCCTGGTTGCAGTGTACCTTTTAAAATATTTGAAGGCGCTATCGGTAGCATTTGTTTTTTCAAAAGAACGATAGAGATATTCATAATTATACATAACGATAAACTGGTATTGAATGGGTGTGGCAATTTGCAGGGATTGGTGTGCATAATATCTTGCACTGTCTTGCTCGTTGGTCCCAAGGAACAATGAGGATAAATCACTAGTGCCCCAGGCCATTGCAAACCGGTTATTATCGGCAGTGGATAAAACAATCGACTTCTTTATATAAATTAATGCGGAGTCAAATTGTTTTAAACTTATAAAGCATTCTCCCTTCGTTCCATATCCAGAGTATAGCGCATTTAAATCATTACTCTTCAATGCATAATTAACAGCTATCGTTGCATTAGCAAGTCCTGTATCTGATTTGCTTGCCATATCATAAGATGTACCAATTGAATTATAGGATTTTGATAACATGATATCATCCTTCATTTTTTCTGCAATTGGTATTCCCATTTTTGCATAAGCGATGGCCTGGTCATATTTTTGTGCAGCGTAATTGCAATTAGCCAGCGACCTATAGGATTGAAAAATTCCATAAAGATCATTTTGACTTTGAAAATGCGCTAGTGCCTGTAGTGCCTGGCTTAAGGCAATTGGATAGTTACCTATGTCAGCATATTTATTGGAAGTGTTTAGAATAACATAATACCTGCCTGCATCATCTTTTGTATCAGAAAAATATTGAATAAGCTTTGCAGCCCGGGAAAAAAAGGTACCATCATAATTTATAAGGTCCAAATAACTTTGCAGGCAAATAGCTTTCTCTTTTTCTGTAAGGGCGGCCTGGTATACTTTTCTTACACTATCCGGCAAAGGCTGTGACTCGCATTTATTTGCTGACAGGAATAGTAAAAGAAGAATAATAGATAATAGCTGTTTGGTCATTTTAAATAGGTAATTGAATAGTAAATGTTGTCCCCTTTTCTTCTATCGATTCCACTTTTATTTCTCCACCGTGCGCTTTTATGATATCATAGCTCAAACTCAAACCCAATCCTGTTCCCTGTCCTGTGGGTTTGGTAGTGAAGAAAGGTTGAAAGATTTTGTCAATCATATTTTGGGGAATTCCGATGCCATTGTCACTAATAGTAATGGTTACAGCCCCCCTGCCCCCCGAAGAGGGGTTCAGGAAAGTCTTAACAGTTACGGTAGGTTCATAAATAACCTGGGAATTTAGTTTTCCCCCTTTGGAAGTTAGGGGGCTGTTTTTCTTTTCATTCACTGCGTAAAAAGCATTGTTGATCAAATTCATAACAACTCTGCCGATATCTTGCGGAATGATATTTATTTTTCCAATGCCTGTATCAAAATGAGTTTTTATTTCAGCATTAAAACTTTTATTCTTTGCACGCAAGCCGTGATAACTTAAGCGTAGATATTCATCACACAACTTATTAATATCTGTCTGTTCTTTTACACCTGTGCTTGACCGTGAGTGTTGCAACATTCCTTTTACAATATCATCGGCGCGTTTACCATGATGATTTATTTTTTGTTCATTTTCTTTAATGTCATTCAGGATAATTTTTGCTTCCTGAATATTTCCTTTATTCATTTCTTCTCCGGCTTCATCAATCAATTCGGTGTTCAATTCGGAAAAATTATTGACAAAGTTCAAAGGGTTCTGAATCTCGTGTGCTATACCAGCAGTGAGTTGCCCCAGCGAAGCCATTTTTTCTGATTGTATGAGTTGGGACTGTGTGGATTTTAATTCAGATAATGTATTTTCAATTTTTTCATTCTGCTCCTGCAATAATACATTTGCTTTTTTTCTGTGAAGATTGTTGCGGTAAAGTGTGAATGCAACAACACAAAGAACCAGCAATCCTGCTAAAAGCCCGTATAATTTTAATTGATTCTGAAAGGCTAATTTGGCATCATCTAATTCTTTTTGTTTTGCATCTTCTTTTGTGACCAGGTTTTGGATTGCCTGCGTATTCCTTAGGCCGAATAAACTATCCCTGGCAGCATTTGCTGTTTTATAATATTTAAGCGCAACAGCCGGTTGGGTGGAATCGTACAGTTGAGCAAGCAAATTACTGTTAAGCATAATTCCCTGTTTAAAGGAAACTTCCGTAGCATAATTTAATCCTTGTAACGCATAAAAAATCGCAGAATCTTTCACATTCATTTTTTTATATAAAGCTGAAAAGTCAGCACAAATACTGGAAGAGCTTACTAAATCTTTATTTTTTTTCGCCTCTTCAAAACCTTTTTTATAACTTAACAAGGCCTCACTATAATTTCCTTTTTTTTGTTTAATGTGCCCATCTATTTCATATACATATTGCAATAAGTCAGGAATCGTATTTTCCAATTTGATTGCGAAGTTTAGGTGAAAAACTGCTGAATCCAATTTGTTCATTTTATCATACGAATCAGCTAAAAAATAACGGTCTATCGCTACTTTTTCATAATAGTTATTTGCTGAATCCACCTTCAAAGCTGCCATCTGATAGGATATTGCTTTTGGATAGTTTTGCAAGTCATAATACATGAGACTAAGCCTTCTGTTAGTCCGGGCAATATCATATGCACTGTTACGATCCTGTGCTAATTTTAGGGAAGTAAAAAGAAGCTCAAATGCCTCGGCATATTTTCCCTGGTTTTCCATCACGCCACTAAGGCCTGTCAAAAGCCTGGCTTTGGCCCAGCCATTCGATTTTTTCGCGGTCATGGAAAGCGCCTTATTATAATAATGTAAAGAAGAATCAACATTTAGCGGTTGATAATAAAAAGCAATTCTCTCCAGTCCTATTATTCTGCCTGAATCATTTTTTGCAGATTGATATTTGTGTTGCAGACTGTCCAGCGCTTTTTGGCCTGATAGATTCGACAACTCTTGATTTTGAGAAAAGCCTATTGTTTGCAATCTCAATAAAAACGTAATAATTAAGAATGTCTTAGACATAATATCTTATTCTAAAATTTGAATGATAAATTTAGTTCCTTCTTTTTCTATACTTTCTACTTTTATTTCTTCGCCATGTGCTTTTAGGATATCGTAGACTGTCTGAACTATGATTTAGATGATTAAATGGTTTTAAATGATTAGGGATTTAAATAAATTTTGAATTCTGTTCCTTCTCCCTCTTTACTCTCCACTTTTAATTCTCCGCCATGTGCTTTCACTATATCATAGCTTAAACTCAAACCCAATCCTGTTCCTTGTCCTGTTGGTTTGGTTGTGAAAAAAGGTTGAAAGATTTTGTCAATGATATTTTGTGAAATGCCGTTGCCGTTATCACTAACAGTAATGACAGCCCCCCTGCCCCCCGAATGGGGGTTCAAGAAAGTCTTTACAGTTACGATAGGTTTGTAAATTGGGGTGTTTAATTTTACCCCTTTCCCGATAGTCTCGGGACTGGCGGGAGGCAGGAGGCTGTTTTTCCTTTCATTTACTGCGTAAAAAGCATTGTTATATAAATTCAATAACACCCTGCCGATGTCCTGCGGAATGATATTTATTTTGCCAATGCTTTCATCAAAATCAGTCTTTAAATCGGCATTTAAATATTTATCCTTTGCCTGTAACCCGTGATAACTCAATCTTAAATATTCATCGCACAAAGCATTGATATCTGTTGGTTGTTTTGTGCCTTTACTTTTTTGTGAATGTTGGAGCATTCCTTTTACGATTGCATCTGCGCGTTTGCCATGATTATTGATTTTTTCTTCGTTAGATTTCACATCATTTATTATGTCATCTTCTGTTTGCTTGTCTCTTTCTTCATTTGGCTTTGACCGTTCGGCAAGTAATTCTTCCAGCATTTCTTTATTTAATTCAGAAAAATTATTGACGAAGTTCAGCGGGTTTTGAATTTCGTGTGCAATGCCTGCAGTGAGTTCGCCGAGCGAAGCCATTTTTTCAGATTGGATTAACTGGGATTGAGTAGACTTTAAATTGTTAAGTGTAGATTCAAGTTTGTTATTTGTTTTTTTCCTTTGACGATTATTTTTGTAAAGTACAAATGCGATTAGGGATAAAATGAAAATACCGCCGAAGAACAAATATTGCTTTAGCTTATTTGTGTATGCAAGCTGCTCCTGTTGAATTTTTTGCTGCCGTTCCCGTTCCTCCATTATGGCTTGTTGTAAACCCTGAACCTTCGAAGCCCCATATAAAGTTTCATTAAGGTCTTTGGCAATTTTCAGGTATTTATAAGATGCTGAAATACTTTTTGGTTCATATAATTCTGCCAGCAAATTTGCGGATATAATCATTTGTGATTTACGATCCACCAGCTCAGCCGCTGATAAGGCTTTTTTTGCATAATAAATGGCGGAATCAGGCTGTTTGAGCTTTTTATAGATTTCTGCAAGCGCATTGTAGGAATTTGCTTCCGCATAGTGATCATTATCTTTTTCATTGATCTGGGCACTTTGGTTTAGCAGTTCAATGCCTTTATTTCTATTACCCATTCTGAATTGCAGATCGCCAAAGAACATACGTACCGGTGAATAAACCAGGTCGCCTGGTGGGGTCTTTTCATAAAGGCTGTTCAGGTACCTAAATGCAGAATCCAGCTGATTTAATTGCATATAGTTAATTCCTAAATTAATGTCGATCCTGTTTATAAAGTTAATAGTGTGTTTCTCATAGGGTGAAACATACTCTTTCGCTTTTTTTAAATAACGGATGGAAGCAGCAGGGTCTATTTCCTGGTAAACCAGGCCAATTCCCAGTAAGCTCCTGCCAATTTCCAGAGGATTATTTATGTCAGTTGCGATCTTTTGGGACTGTATTAAATTTTTTAAAGCTTCGGGCAAGTCGCCAACAGCCCGGTAATATATTCCCAGCACAGTAAGCATGCGGGCAGTGCCATCCGGGTATTTAAGCGCTCGTGCAAGTTTTAATCCTTCTTTGCAATAGTACAGGCAGGAATCCTGGTTTAAAACATTGAATACTTCACCCAGGTCGGCAAGGAGTTGAACCTTGTTAGTATCTTCTTTACTATTAACCAGTTCCTTTTTCAAACTGTCAATTATCATGTTTTTTTGCGCATACAAATTGCTTAAGCTTACAAGCAATATGAATGTGAATATGAAAAAATATTTTTTCATAATTCCAGAGGTAATTGAATAATAAATGTTGTTCCCTCGTTCACTTTTGTTTCCACTTTTATTTCTCCGCCATGTGCTTTTATAATGTCATAACTCAAACTCAAACCCAAACCTGTTCCCTGTCCTGTTGGTTTGGTGGTGAAAAATGGTTGAAAAATTTTGTCAACAATATTTTGTGGAATACCGTTGCCGTTGTCACTAACAGTAATGACAGCCCCCCTGCACCCCGAAGGGGGGTTCAGGAAAGTCTTAACAGTTACGGTAGGTTCGTAAATAAATTGGGAATTTAATTTTCCCTCTTTCCCGATATTCCCGGGACTTGCGGGGGTTTGGGAGAGTTTTTGCTTTTCATTTACGGCATAAAATGCATTTGTCAATAGATTCATTATAACCCTTCCTATATCTGGTGGAATTATATTTATTTCTCCAATTGTTTCGTCAAAATCAGTTTTTAAAGTTGCATTGAAAGATTTGTCTTTGGCGCGAAGCCCATGATAACTCAACCGTAAATATTCATCACACAATGCATTGATATCTGTAGGTTCTTTTGTGCCTGTACTGGATCTTGAGTGTTGCAACATTCCTTTTACAATATCACCGGCGCGGTTACCATGATGATTTATTTTTATTAAATTTTGTTTTACATCTTCTGCAATTGCTTTGGCTTCTTCAATATCACCTTTCGCCAATTCCTCGTTCATTTCATCAATCAGTTCGCTGCTGACTTCAGAAAAATTGTTGACGAAATTTAATGGGTTTTGAATCTCATGTGCAATACCCGCTGTGAGTTCTCCAAGGCTTGCCATCTTTTCTGATTGTACCAATTGAGCCTGTGCGGCTTTTAAATCCTGTAATGATTTTTGTAAGGCACTGTTTGTTTCTTCAATCGCTTTCCTTTTTTGCTCCAGTTCTTCAATCGTTTCTTCCAATAAGATGGCGGTGGTACGTTTTACCTTTTCTGTCCGGTCGAGTTTAAATTCTGAAATGACTAATGCAGTATCAGTGTCTTTTACAGCTTTGAGCATAATTGTTTTTTCTTCGGCAGACATGGAAATGTCCTGGTTAAAAAAATCAAGTATTTTTTGAAGATGTTGGTTCATTAGAACAATTAATTAAGTGATTTATTCTTTCTCTGTGGTACTCTGTGTTCCTCTGGTTTTTCCTCCGTGTAATATTTATTTCACAGAGAACCACGGAGGTTTCACGGAGAACCACAGAGATTTTTATTTTTCCTTCAAAGCAATCGTGCAGGTAGTCAGGTTATGCATTTCTAAATTTCCACCAGTTGCTCTTCCCAATTCTGCATTGCTGAACATTCCAGCCATTGGTACATTCCATACATTTTTTATCCCTTCTAATTCCATACTCATCAATGGCCCGAGCGAAAGTATCCTGCCGGCACAACTGAATACCACAACAGCATCCGCTTCCGGCATCAAAGTATTTTTTAAATTCTCTACGCTTTTTACCACTTTTTCCATCACATCAAAATCGGGTGGTAATGAGAAACGGACTTTTGATCCCTGAGGCACAGCACCGCTGGTGTAATAAGATCGGTCGCTCCAATCCACAACCAGGCCCGGCCGCATTACAGGGTCACCCTTTTCACGTTGCAATTGTAATGGGAAGTTGGCCGCTATTTCTATAAGTAGACTATCATTTTCAGGCGATACATTTTGAATGCCGCCATATTTGGCTGTAAGATCAAGCACCGGTAGATTATCTACTGTATAAACATGGTTGCCTTCACTTTTGGTCACTAATTTTTCTGTACCCACTGGTTTCCATCCACAGGTAGCGATACCATTTATTTGTACTTTCGATTCATCCAATACAATACACACCATGGCTTTGCCACTATCTTTTCCATTTGTAAATACAAATGTTTCAGAAAATGAATAATCATCGCCGGCAGCCCCGCCAAATGCATTTACTGCTGGTCCTGCTACAACTTCAATTCCACGCAGTATTTCTTCACCATCAGCAGCAGCATCGCTTATGCCAATAAAAAAAGCCGGTACTTCATACTTTGCTTTTGCTTTTTCAGCGATTCCTTTTGCAACTTCCCTATAATTTTTTTCAGGATACTCTTCAAAATAAATTTGAAAGTGATCTTTGTTCATGTCTAATAAAAGGATTGCTGCAGAACCTTTTTCTGTTTCTTCATCTATAAATTCACCATTGGTGGTGCAGCCGAAAACGCCTATCCCTTCTGCATCCAATAAATTAGTGATCGCCATTCTATCCAGAATTTTGGAAATAAAGCATATGGCTAATGTTGGTTTGTAACCATCGGCCAAACTCTCTGCCAGGGCGGTTTTAATTTCTTCTGTTGATTTTCCTTTGATTGATTTTGCTTTCATTATTATTTATTGTTAGTTATTGTTATATGGTTATACTGTTTAATTGTTTAATTGTTTTCTTAATGGTTGGTGTCCTCTCCAACCATGTCCTTCTGATATTATATTTCGGTTGGTGAAGACACCAACAGATAAGCAAGCTTAACTTTCATATTTCTGCAGATTTTCCTTTCATATATTCTGTTTTGTCATCCCGGTCATGTCGGGGATTATTTTTCTTTTAATACAACCCAACTATTGGTGGTGGAATGAAATTCGTGTTTGCCATTTACACCACGCCCAAATTCTCCATAGGAATAAAATCCAGCCATAGGCGAATTCCAAACCCTGACTAAACCCTCATTTTCCTCTTGTGCCAATGGGCCAAGAGCCGCAAGCCTGCCTGCGCAGGAAAAGATTAGCAATGCATCAGCATCGGTCTGCTCCTTGTTCTTCAATTCGGTTGCCTGGTTTACAATCGTTTCCATAATGTCAAAATCTGGTGGCGTAGAGAATCTGAATGTAGCGCCTTGTTGAATATTTGACTCGCAGATCAACGCTTTATTTTCTTTATCAAATCCAATGGGATTACACATCAACGGTTCTCTGCCTTCCCTTTCAATTTGAAATGGATATTGATTGCCCAGATTTTCGAAAAACACCAATTGATCATCATTGGACTCTACAGCACTTCCGAGATAGCGCATATACACATCAAGTGCCGGCTGATCATCAATTGTATAAATTACATTGCCTTCGCTTTTGGTTATTTTTTTAGTAACCCCAATAGGTTTCCACCCCGAGATGGCCATGCCGTGTAAATTGACCTTGTCGGCATCAAGCACCAATGTGGCCATTCCATAACCGGTAGATTGGTTGTTGGTAAAAACATAAGTACCGGTAAAACTCATATCGTCGCCTGCCATTCCTCCAAACAGATTAAATTCATTGCCGAGCACTTTCTCCATGCTATGATTGATAGCTTCTCCATCTATCATTTTCCCGTCATCAGTCAGCGACGTGGTTAGAAGAATAAATGACGGGTTTTTAAAATGTTGCAAAGCAGTCTGTGCTAATTGAGTTGCTGCCTCATCTAAATTTTTTTCACCAATATTTTCGAAAAGAATACTGTAAAAACTTCGGTTCAAATCTAATAGAAGAATTACCGTAGAGCCTTCATCCTGGTGGCCATCAATAAACTCTGTGCTTGAAGTGGCGCCGATTACATCAATATTATTTTCTGAAAGGAGTTTGCAAATTTCATTTCTGTCTTGTTTTATTGAAATGAATACAATAGCAATTGTAGGTTGATAGCCATCAATAATACTGTGTTCCAAAGCCATTTTTATTTCTTCTGTAGATTTTCCTTTGATTGATTTTGCCCTCATTTTATATGTTTAGTAAAGTGATTTTATATTTCAAATGCCTTAGATTTTTGTTCGCCCATTTTCATCAATTGTTTAAACCCTTCCTCGTTTTTAATATTATCAAACAGAATATTTTTTGAAAGAAAGAGATAAGGGAAAAATATTTTCATGGAGAATTCTAAATGGTCGAGGGCTTTTTCTTTCTCCCCAATTACTGAATAACATTCTGCCAAATGAAAAGCAAAATGGTGGTCATTTTTTGCTTCAATCTCCAACTCTTCAGTAGCAAAAGACAATGCCTTTTCTCGATTTCCCTGCAGGCCATTTTTTAGAAATAATAATTGATTTGTAAATGCCCAGCCAGGGGCAGCCTTCACTAAATCATCCGCAAAAGGATACCCGTTTTCATTTTGGCCAATCCAGAAATAAGCAGATGCCATCATCCACTGTGTAAGCGGACTTTGTGGATCCATTTTATATGCTTTTTCAAAATAAGGAAGACCATCTTTAAAGTCCAAATCCATAAAGCAAGAACCTTTCATGATATAAACCATAGGTAAAAGCGGGTCGATCTTAATCAACTTATCCGTAACAAGTATTCCTGCTTCTGCCTTTCCTGCATACAAATATGTTTCTGCCAGTC